>DEHT01000070.1 GCA_002352045.1 Chitinophagaceae bacterium UBA2793
GCTCCTAATTGAAGTTTAACACCACTCAATAAACCTCCAAGGCCATCATGTAAATCTTTGGCGAGGCGGCTTCGTTCATCTTCCTGGCCCTGCAGTAGAGATTGTGTGGCTAATAATTGTTTTTCGGTTTCCAGTTCTATAATGCGTTGTTGTTGCAGTTTCTGACGGTTGGTATAGTTACGGTATAATAGAAATACAATTAACGCTAAAGCAAGGGCACTTCCTGCCAAAACATAATTGATAATATTTTTTTGCCGGAGAGCAGCCTGTTGTAATTTAATCTGCGCTTCTTTTTGTGCTGTTTGATATTCAATATTCAGAAAGTTGGCGTTGATTTTTGATTTCTCATTAGAAATACTGTCTGCCATGTTCAACTGCAGTGTTAGATACTCTGCGGCTGATTTATAATTTCCTGTTTTACCTTCTATTTCTGCCATTCCACTTGCTGCATACATTATATACTCTTTAGACCCTATTTCGGAAGCAAGCAAATAAGTTGTATCCATATACTTTTTCGCCTGGTTCAAATTATCTTGCAAATAATAAATGTAACCGATCAAATAGTAAGTGCCTAACTTCTCAAAAAGCGATAGGCCGCTTTCCTTTGAAATTTCAATCGCAATCAAAGCATTTTGTATGGCTTCCTCATATTTCCCAACTTCCATCAGGCGTTGTGCTTTATTATTTTTGGCAAGCTGCAGCAGGTAAGGGCTTTTCAGCCGGGGTAAGAGTTTGTCAAATTCTTTGAAATACAGGGCAGCAGTAGCCGTGTCGCCTGCATTGATATACGAGGCTCCTAAGTTGTTGTACGCTTTTGCAAGGATGATGGTATCCACCGGTGTTTGAAGCGCAAAATCAAGCATTTCTTTATTAATACTTGTGGCATGTTCAAATTGCCTTAAATAATTATAAGCAGTACTCACCGCACCATAGCATACGGCCGACAAATATTTAAAGCCTGTTTTTTGTGATAGCTCCAACGCTTTTAAAAAGCTGGCTAAGGTTTCTTCTTTAAACGAACCCTGCGGCAGCAATATCATACCCCTGGTAAAATAATAAACAGCAAGTACCCCAGTATTTTTTAAAGTATCTGTTTGGTTAATTAGTTCCTTTGCCTTGTTAGCCGTGTATAAAGCAGAATCATATTTCCCAATTTTTGTAATTGCCAGCGCCTTATTGAGCAAGGCAAATGCTATTTGTTCCTTGCTCTTGGAATGCTGACTTAGCTCCAGTGCTTTCTCCAACATCGAACCTGATTGAGTTACCCCATAATCTTCCCCCATAAATAGCAGCCGATTATAGGCCAATGCACTGGCACTGTCCTGTTTGTTTTGTTGAACGATTGCTTTCAGTTCATCTACATAGCCCTGTTGGGCAACAGCAATTGCGGAACTCAATAAGAAAAAAACAAAAAACAGAAGCCTATTTTTCATCGTACAAATTACTATTGATTTTTATTTTGAATCTATCCCCTGTTCAAGGGATTTTGACTGGCTTAAAATTAAGGTTTTAGTGGGATTGAGTTAAGTGATAATAGATTGCAATTTTACAACATCATAAATCTTTTTAAGATTATAAATAAATGTATAGAGCCGGCAACAGATCATTTACCTCATCAACAATTAAATTAGTTATGAAACGCTTCTTAATCTTATGCATTCTAATAGGCTCATTCAGCCAAATGAATGCACAAAGCAAGCCCAAAGAAAAATCCCCCACTCAAAAGGAAATGCAGGAGATGATGAAAGAGGCGCAGAAACAACTGGACGAAACAATGGCAGAGATGAGTGAGGAAGATAAAAAGATGATGGACAGCCTGGGTATAAAAATGCCCGATATGAAAAAGGCTGCAAAAGATGTTTCTAAAGTGAGCGACAAACAACTGGCCGAAGCTGCAGAAAACGAAGGACGTATTATTCCTAAAAAAGATGCAGCCCGTATTGCGGCAATACCTGGCCCGGTAAGCACTGCCGGTATTGGAACATACATTCAAAACATCAATCAAAAAATATATGCAGCGTTTAGCCCTGCATTAAAAACCAAAGCAAGCCAGTTGCTTGCCGATATTAAACAAAAAACAAACGACCCCATTATGCTTGGAAAAGCGGCAGTGGGCATGTGGGCAATGGGGCAGCCCGAAATGGGGCTTTTTTTGCAAGCAAAGCTTTGCGAAACAAACGCAACCAACAGCAACCATTTGAATAATTATGCATCCATGCTTACCCAATTGGGTGGCGCCGAATATGCTATTCCTTTATTAAACAACTTAAACAGCCGGTTTAAAAACAACAGCACCATCCTCAATAACCTGGGCCAAGCATGGTTTGCCTTGGGCGATATTCCCAAAGCAGAAAAATATATTGACAGTACTATTAAAATATATGCTATTCACTCGCAGGCCAATTTTACCAAATGCCTTATTGAAGAAAGCAAAGGAAAAAAGACCGAAGCCATTGTGGCCATCAAAAAATCAATGAAAGGCGGTTATACCAAAGAGAAAGAAACCAAGCTGAAACAATTGGGTGGAAAACCCGATGCTAATAACGATCGATTTCCGCAGGATATAGAAAACGACCCTTTGCAATTAGGAGGTTTTAAAGCACCTGCCTATCCTACTTCGGTTGCAGAATGTATTAGCCTGGAAGAACACTGGAAAAGTTTTGATGCTGAAATAAAACAGGAAATAAGCCGGTTGATGAAGGAAATTAAAGACATGAAGCTGGAGGAAAACATGCAAAAAAGAATGGCCGAAAACATTGCCGTTATTAATGCTTCGCAACAAGCAGGTAAAATGCTGGGCAACATAGAAAGTGTGCCGCTGTATTTTGAAAGGGCACAACGCCAACAAAAATTAGTAGAAGAAAAATATTATAAAAAACTGGAAGCGTTAATGAAACGGGCAGCAGACTGGGCGGCAGGTGAAGGCGCTACGCTTCAAAAAAACTACCGGGAAAAAATGGATTTGTTGCGTAAAAAAGATGGAGAGCAAACAGGTTACGGAAGACCCAACATAGATTTTTGTCCGCAATACAAAGAAGCAAGCGATGAGTTCCTACGCAACTTCAATCCCAAAGCCGAAGCGTACTATAAAGAATACCTCCGTTTACATAAAGAATTTATTAATGAAATCAGCCATTGGCAAATGTATATGTACTGGCCAAAAGACTTTGAAGCTTTAAAAATCAACAATAAAATTTCATGGCTAAAAGCATTACAATCAAAGCAGCCCANNGTTGGAAAAATAAAAAGTGATTGCAGCAAAACCATTGGGGAGTTTGATTTTGCATTTTTGAAATATGATATAGAAATGGATGCAGAAGAGGGCAATACATTTACTGAGCAATTTGTAAGAGGCAGCATTGAAATAACTGCAGGCTTTGAAAAAGAAATAGGCCCTGCAAGTGCTGAAGCTGAAGTGGGCGGCCGTGTAGAATTTGACCAAAATGGTTTCAAAGATTTTATTGTAAAAGGCGGCGTATCGGTTTCTAACCCCACTGGCCAATCGGCGGGTGTAGAGGGAAATGTAAGTTTAGTAACCGGCGCTACGGGTTTTGGAGGAACCGGTATTTTTGGAAAATAAATATATCTATCGAATAACAAATTATAGTATGCAACAACTCATTAAATATTATTTGCTTTCGCTTTTGTTTTCAATAAGCTTATTACAACTACATGCACAACGCACCAAAGATGCCCAACTCGAAGACAGCATTTTTGCCTGGAAAGCCATGGCGCCATTGGTTCCATCAAAATATCCCTGGGCTATTTCTGCGGCACAACAAAAACTGCCCGCCTTATTTTTTGACTGGATAAAAAAAAGCCACCAGTTGGTAGGTGCCGTAAACAANNAAGGTTGTAAAAAATGCACCACATAGTGAAGTGCCTATTCAGGTATTGACCAATTATATTATAGATGCACAACCCATATCACTGCTCTCTATACCCGGCAGGCCGGTGTTTAGCAGGCGAAGCCCAATCTCTCAAGAAACTTTTAAGCATTGGGATTATGCCAGCAAGCTCATTAAACAATTTGATTTAGAAAACCATCCTCAAATTGGAAAATATATTATTCAATATTATGGATGCACCGGTGAAGGTTGCCAGCCATTGGTAGCTGTTTACCTGGCACCCAATAATAAACTGCCCATACGCCAGCTTACCCGTGGCGAAGTACTGGATATGTGCCAAGCTGCCATACCCGGAGAAATAAAAAGATTATTGGGGGACCCCATTACAGTAAATAATAGTTATTTAAAAGAAAAATATTATGCCCGTGAAAAAGAACTGGAAACGGTACTAAAACCAAAATGGAAAGCCAATATTGAAAAACTCCGTAAGCAATATGCCAATAGTTTGAATGAGCCTGCTTTTATTGATAATTCTAATGGTATCCTAATGTCGGAGTTTGAATACGGCGATGATATTTTTGAAAAATCAGATTCCAAATTGTACGGTGTTTATACGTACGAAGATGGCGTGATGGAAAATAGTAAAAAAGACAAACCGCTCTGGATTTGCATTAGCTGGATGCCGGTTGTTGAAACCAGCGATGTTTATACCCGTGAGCTGCACCGCAGCATGACACAGTTCTTCAATTTTGATTATGTGCATAGTTATTTTTTCGATGCTGAAAAAGTAAAAGGACAACCTTATACCATACGCAATGCCGACCAATTTAAACAAACATCTGCAAGAATAAAAAACAATGCACTTGTAAAAACCAATACCAACAAATTTGCGACGGGTATCTATTTTGCCGACGACTTTTTAAGTAACCCTATTGGCAGTAAGCCCAAAGGATGGTTTATGTCAAGTGTGGGTAAACCCAGTGTAGTTGCACAGCCCAATGGCCTTGATGGCAATTGGGTAGAAATGGGTCAGCATCGTTTAACCCCTTATGGATTAAAAGAAAACCTGCCCGAAAATTTTACCATGGAATTTGATGTAGCCTGCAATGATTTTGAAGATAACCAGGGCGCCACTTTAAAATTACAAATCAACAATAATGAAACTACCGCCAATGGCGATCACAGGAATGCAGCAAACCCCATCAATATCAATTTTGATATTACGCCTTCCAATGCCAAATGGCAAAATAACCCTACAGGAAGCATAAGATTGAATGTGGAATATAAGGGCATGGATAGTAAAATTCGCTATGCCGGCAACCCGATGAAGTTAAAGTATAATGAGTTCAGCAATAAAAAGAACAAAGCACATATCATTATCACTAAAAAGGGAAATAAGGTGCGTTGCTTTATTAATGGCAGGGAATTAGAAAGCGAAGCAAAAGACAAATACGGAGCAACGATTGCCGGCTTTAATGAGCTGCCATCAGGTGCAAGGTTTACTAATTTTTATTTTGAAAAATCGGCCGATAGCAGGACGATTTATTTATCCAATGTAAAAATTACAAAAGAGTAATAAGCTAATAAATCCGGATGCATAAAAAATCAATTGTAATTGGATGTCGCTTGGGGCTAAAGCCCGAATGGGACAGGCCTATTTATTGCCACGCCTTTAAAGGCGTGGCAATAAATGCAAAATTGAAATGGGCTTTAACCCCATGAATCCGCTTCAATAAAAACAACTTTAAATGCATACCCAAAAACCTCATATTACTGAATAGTTTACAAATTCCATTTTATAAATCTTAGCGTATGAAAAAAATAATAATTAGTTTTTTAATTCTTACAGTTTGCTATGTAGCTACCGCCCAGCAAAAAAATTTTGATATAGTTAGCTACACCCTGCCTAAAGGATTTACCGAAGAAAAAACCGCCGACAGGCTTACCGTTACNNTTTAAAAGCATTGATGCAAGCAACGACTCAAAGAAAAATTTTGATTTGAGTTGGGAGGAGTTGGTGAAAAAAATTATACCTGTTAACCAGCCACAAATGCAGCCCACCGTTACAGAAGACGGATGGATAACAGAAGTGGGCAGTTCGGTATTTGAAAAAGAAGGCATTCAAGGAACTGCAATATTGTTATCATCTACCCAAAAAGAAAAATTGGTGAACGTACAAGTATTGCTGAATGGCGAAGCGTATATAAACGACATGACGGCTTTTTTAGAAACACTAAAAATTAAAGCTGTTTCCGGTACTACCGGTGAGCAGGGTTCGCCTGCAATTGAAAACAAAAAAATCTCAAACGGCAAAAAAGCAATAGAAGAAATTACAGCCGGCCCAAAGGCCGATGTGTGGGTGTATGTACGGGCTACCGTAACCGATATAACAACGTTAACAGCAAAATACAAACCGAATTATTTTATTGTTTATCCAAATGGCGATTACTATCCCGGTTTTCCACTCGATGGATTGCATACACTCGATAATACTAAAAAGCAAAATGACTCCTGGGGTAAAATGATTATGAATGGAAATAATGGAAAATTTCAATCGAAATATGATGTGATAGAGTTAGAAAAAATTTCGCCCATTTTAATGAAAAGGCCGGGCTATACCTTTCAGCTACGCAAAATGGTTTCGGTAGATGGATTGTTATTAGATGGCGAATGGGGNNGCAATGTAATTGCTTTTAAAAAAAATGGCAGCTTTACCGACTATGGTTTTTTTGTAACCAACCTAAGCCGTCCAAACGAAGCTCCTGAAAGAGCCCCCGGCAAAGGAACTTACGCCATTAAAAACTTTACACTGCTTTTAAAATACGATGATGGCCGAATGATTTATAAAGCCTTTACCGGAGCCGGAAGTATTAACCCTGCAAAAGTTGACAAGGCCATTTATATAAACGAGAGTCCTTGTTATAAAGCGGGGTATAGTAAAATGAAATAGTTAGCTGCAACACTATCGGACACACCCTGCTAATTCGAGGGTAAAAAATACGACACATAATAGCATCCACCACTCAAAATATCGACCCTTATTTTTGATCTATATTTGCCAAAACTTTAGCAGCGAAATGAATATTACACTTTTAGGACAAGGATTTGAAGCAACATCACAAAATTCAGTAGGCAATCACCTAGTCAAGTTTTTCGCAAGCAAGGACTTTCATACATTCACAGGTATTGCAGCATTTGCAAGTCAGGCGGGTATTCGTGGGCTCTCAAAGCATATCAAGACAGCCAAAAAGCATCTTAATATTATTACTATTGTTACAGGCGTTGACCAAAAAGGAACATCAAAAGAAGCTTTGGAAGAACTTATGGCTCTTGATATAAATGCTTTTGTTTTCTACCAACCGAGTATCACAATATTCCATCCCAAAATGTATCTGTTTGAAGGGGTAGAAAAATCCGAATTGATTATTGGTTCATCCAACCTTACATCGCAAGGGCTTTTCACAAATATTGAAACATCATTGCTTGTAAGCATAGACAACAGCAGTGAACCTGACAGGAAAATTGTTGAACAACTTAAAGGTTATTTCAAAGGCATCTTTGACTTTTCAGACCCAAACCTGAAAAAGATTTCCAAGGCAATTATTACTGAATTGGTAAAAGCTAAGGTTGTTCCAACAGAAGCAGAACGAAAAGCAGCTTATGACAAAGGATTAAAAGCAGAGCGAAAAGAAACGGAGAACATCATCAGCAAAATATTTCCTAAAAGAGCAATCTCAAAAATCCCAAGCGAATTCAGAGGAGCAAGGAAAGCAACAACCAAAACAACAGCAGCTACCGCTGCTGTTCCTTCTGGTAGTGCTTCTTCTAAAGGGACGTTGCTTTGGGAAAGTGGCAAGCTCACTCAAAGAGATTTGAATATTCCGAAAGGCTCAAACACCAATCCAACTGGTTCAATGCTTTTCAAAAAAGGAAAGATGGATGACATTGACCAACGACATTATTTCCGTGATACAGTTTTTTCTTCTCTCAAATGGACGAAGGATAAGAACCCTCAAACTTCACATTTGGAAAGAACCGAAGCCACTTTCAACATTGTCATTGATGGTAAGCCGTCAGGCAGTTTTAAGCTTACACTTACACATAATTCACTTACAACTACCCGTTCGTACGAGCAAAAAAACTCTATGACGCAAGTGAGCTGGGGAGATGCAAAAAAGGTTATTGCCAAAGACGAACTCATCGGCAAAACCGCCAAACTTTTCAAGACCAAAAAGAAAAGTGAGTTTACTCTTGAAATCAGTTAATCTCCTGTGAACTGACATCTACTGAAAAATTGTTTTAAAAAAATCTTGTTAGTAAAGTTTAAGTGCTTATTTTTGGACTGAAGTAGTCCAAAATGAAATTAGAAAAAACTTTCGGAGATACGGTAAAAAAACTTCGGGAAAACAAAAACCTTCCCTTACGTGAAGTTGCAGAAGCATTGAATATTGATACTTCAATGTTAGGAAAAATTGAAAAAAACAGTCGCAAACCAACAAAACAATTAATAGAAAAATTCGCAAAGTTCTTCAAGGTTAGTAGTAAAGATTTAACGATTGCATTTCTTAGCGACACAGTTGCATATCAGATAATGGAGGAAGAAGATTTTTCCAGCGAAGTGTTCAAAGTTGCAGAGGAAAAAGTAGAGTATTTGAAAACTAAAAAATCTCCTGACAAATGAAACTAATAACAGAGGCATCAGCCGAAAAATTAAGAGGAGGTTTTTACACACCTGAACCAATCGCAGAATTTGTTTTGCGCTGGGGAATAAATGGTAGCAAAGACTTTGATATTCTTGAACCAAGTTGCGGAGACGGGGTTTTTTTAGAACAACTTCAAAAATACAAGCTGAAATATAAATCAATTACAGCAGTTGAACTTGACGAAGAAGAAGCAGAAAAGGCAGAGAAAATAAATTTGAAGAACAAGCAAATTATCAATGCAGACTTTCACACCTATTGTAACAATACCTTACAACGTTTTGACTTGATTGTAGGCAACCCACCTTACATACGCTACCAATTTTTTAATAGACAACAACAAGTCGAAGCTGAAGATATTTTTATAAAAGCAGGATTGACTTATTCAAAACTTACAAACGCCTGGGTTTCTTTTGTTGTTGGTTCTTCATTGTTATTAAAAGAAAAAGGCGGGAAAATTGGTTTTGTGTTACCAGCAGAAGTTTTACAAGTTTCATACGCACAGCAATTGCGGAATTTTCTTGCACATTTCTATAACAAAATCAACATCATCTCATTTGAGAAATTAGTATTTCCTGACATTCAACAAGAGGTTGTTTTACTGCTATGTGAGAAGAATGAAACTAAAAGCCACAATATTGAACATATTGAACTAAGGGATGCAAGCGAATTAAAGAAATTGGATGTTGCCATTTTAAAAAGTCCAAAAAAGAAAATTGATTTTAAGTCTAACAAATGGACTTTCTATTTTTTAGAGCAAGAAGAAATTGATTTTTTAGAAACCATTGCTAAGAAGCGAAACATCGCAACACTTGGAAAATTTGCAAATGTTGAAGTAGGAATCACTACAGGTTCAAATGATTTTTTTACAGTTCCTCTAACTACGATTGAAGAATACGATTTACAAGATTATGCAAAACCAATGGTTGGCAGAAGCGTTCAAGTAAACAGCGTAGTATTTACAGAAAAAGATTGGCAGGCTAATAAATATTCAAAAGCAAAAGCACACCTTTTAGTTTTTCCTGAAAGTAATAAGTTGAACAAGAAAAACGGTGCAGTAAAATACATTGCACACGGCGAAAGTTTAGGAATTCACAAAGGTTACAAGACAGGAATTCGCAATGATTGGTTTGTAGTTCCCTCTCTTAAAATTTCTGACGCTTTATTTATCAGACGAAACAATTTATATCCGAGACTTATAATAAATGAGGCAGAGGCATACACAACAGATACAATGCACCGTGTTTTTGTAAAGCCTCAAACTGATATAAAAGCATTGACGGCAAGCTATTACAACTCACTTTCACTTGCATTTACAGAAGTTTCAGGACGAAGCCACGGAGGTGGAGTTTTAGAATTAATGCCAAATGAGGCAGAAAAAGTTTTACTACCTTATCACAAAGACAATGCTTTACTACTTCCTAAAATTGACAAACTAATTAGAGATAAAACAAGTATTGAAGAAGTTTTAAAAATCACAAACCAAATAATTTTAAAAGAGCATTTCGGTTTGACCCAGAAAGAAATTAAGTTAGCGCATAGCATTTGGAAGAAACTATCTTCACGGCGACTGAACAGAGGTAAATAGTTTTCAAATAGACACACTTTATGGGATAGTGTCGAAAAAAATTATTACACCAGGTTATTTTTCACAGCCAGCTTTATCAAGCCGGCTGTATTGCCTGCATTAAACTTTGTCAGCAGGCTTTTGCGGTGTGTGTTTACGGTAATTTAAGTATTGTGAAGCTAGATAATATTAAACAAACACAGGTGTCCCGCAAGGAACACCTGTGCATTTTAGAAAATATTACAGCTTAGTTTTTAATTTTCAATTTAGGGGATTTAACATCATTGTTGCTGTTTGGTGAATCGGGTTTTACCCTTACATTGGTTTTAAGGGTATCTTTTAAACCTGATGTAGCTTTTTCTTTTACTTTATTTGAACCTTCTGGTTGTTTGTTATCGGTAACGTTAGGTTTATTAGGCACTGTTCCCGATTTTCCATCTATTTCCCATGGATTATATGTTTCTTCCTGATGCCCTCTACCTTTTTTTTCTTCGGGTTCATTAACCAACTTTGAGCCTCCTTTTACTGTTCCATCCCAGCCTTTACGGGATTTATCATCATTTGTTGCATCATCGCCTATCCCCAAAATAGTTACATCATCAATCTCCAAGGTTTGCTCCAATGTAAAATTATAACTGCCGGGTTGCAGGTTTTCAAATTCAAATTCGCCATTTGCATTAGTGCGGCCTTGTACTACAATATCGCCACCCGGGTTTCTTCCTCCTTTAACTATTATGCCCTTTATTGGGCCGCCGGGTTTTGATGCAAAACCACCACCCAGGGCGCCACCAAGAAGTGATGCACCTTGGCCAATTACCATTTCTTCCAGGCCATCTCTATCAACATCAGCAATTACCCTTGGCAATACTTTAAAGTTTGACCTGGGGCTCCATACCAAACCACTATTATCATTTGTATTGCCCATTAACCGGTCGTTTGAGTTGTTTGACTTTGTCCTGGTTTTTTGCACATAAGCAGCAGCTTGTTCGGCAGTACCTTTTGCAGTGTTTAATTCAATGGCCCAGCTTTCATTAGTGCTTAAAATATTTCCGGCAATATCCATTTTCTTTTTAATGTTTACATCGTAACCTTTCTTTTGGGTTAGTTCCCCTTCAATTTTTACAGCATAGGTTCCCGTTGGAAGATTGGCAAAAAAGAAATCGCCATTTGCTTCTGTGTTGGTGGTAGCGAGTACTGCGCCATTAGCAGGATCAATTAGCGAAACCATTAACTCTGGTATTCCATCTCTATCCAAATCTCCACCACCCGATGATATTGATTTACTGTTGTCTTTATAAAGAGGATTTTCATGTGTATTTCCAGTTGACTGGTATAATGGATTTACAGAAATATCAGCATTCGCTAAAGTGCTGTTCGAATCATCTGAATATACCAGTTGATATTGATTGTTGCCGGCTGTTTTTGTACTACCATTTGCTCTCATCCGAAGATTTATTGTACCAGGGCCTCCTGTAAAAGTACCATTTACAATTTTTCCGGCAGCATAAGATGAAGATGTCATTCCACCCGGTTTTGTCACAATTCTCCCACTGCCCTTAGATTGGTTGGTAGCAATGCCGAATGCTTCTGCTGAAGAGGCCCAATGACTAACCTTTCCAAATAAAATATTGTTTCTTGTCGAGTCGTCATTATTAAAACCGGTATTCGGATTTCCGGCTATACGATTTACCCCGGATTGCATTCCTGTGTTTACTTTTTCTCCAAATGTTGCACCTTGTGTTTGTTTAGCAGTTGTAGGAGTCATGCTTAAACGACTTGGCATACTGTTGTTTAAACTGTTTACACTTTGCTGAAATTGAGCCGCATCTTGTGGGCAGGCAAAAGTTGTTTCGGTAACTGTTCCATCGGGGTTTGTTGTTCTCTGTGTTACCGGGCCACAGCTTTCTGTTGTTGCCATATTGATAATGTCACCATACTGTTGATTCGTTGCTGCGCCAGTTCCCCATGTATTCCTTCTGCCACGGCCTGTTGCTGCACTTAACCCGTCAGATTTATCTCCTTTTCTTCCACCAAAAGATTTTTTTATTCCTATACCTGCGGTAATGAGTTTTACATCCTGGTTTTGCAGCCTGGGAATATCAATACCCTGCTGTACATCTAATATGCGGTTGGAGGATTTGGTTTGTAAATACCCGCCGCTAATAAAAAAAAGGGTGGAGTTGTTGATGGGATAATCAATATGAATATTGCCCGAAAACCCGGGGAATAAATTTTTATTGCCATTCTCCATACTATATAATGGCCGTGGCGCACCTTGTGGCGTTACAATAAGGCTACCTGTATTGTTTAAAAATAAGCCACCGCTAAGCTCAGCGCCAAACTGTACTTTTTCTCCAAACCGTATGGCCGGGCCAAACAGCAAATAACTGTTAGATGGATTTGATTTGGTGACAATGGCGTCGGCAGGATAATTTCTATCGGATAAAAATGTATTTACTGCATCCTTACTAATATGGCCTGCCATTATTCCACCGGTAATGCCTAAACCTACATTGCCGAAATATTTACGGCCGGAAAAGTTTGTAGCTATTCTTGCATTTTCCGTACCGGGAAAAGAATGGCTGTTTACCACAAAACCCAAACCGGGGTTAATAGAAAATGTCCATGCCTCATTTAAAGTATTTTTATAGTTACTAGAATTTATTTGCTGGGAGTAAACAAGTGCAGTAATACATGTATATGCAATGGTTAGAAGGGTAGTTTTGGTAAGTTTCATAAAATAATATTAATGAGTATATAACCTTTTTATAACGGAAGAACCCTGCAAATATTGTAATTGTTTAGTATAAGTACTACCCGACAAAATCAACGAGGAAAAATATTTTTAAACCAAATTATACTTTACTGCCAGTTTTATTAAGCCTGCTGTATTGCCCACATTAAATTTAGCCAACAGGCTTTTGCGGTGGGTATTTACGGTAGGCACACTAATAAAGAGTTTCTCCGCAATTTCGGCATTGGTAAAGCCATCGGCTATAAGGGTTAATACTTCTCTTTCCCTTCGGGATATTAAGGGCATTGCAGTTTGCGTTTCTCTTAATGCCAGCGCAGCTTCCATACTGAGATAAGTTTTACCTTTCATTACTTCGGTAATGGCTTCCAGCAATTCTTCCCTGGTTGCGTTCTTCAATACATAACCCGAAGCACCATTATCCATCATATTTCTAATAATGGGCTGTTGGTTAAAAGTGCTTAATCCTAAAATATGTACACCAGAATACAATGCCACAACCTGTTTGCACAAATCTATGCCACTCATATCCGGCAGGTTTACATCCATAAACAGTACATCTGGCTGCTGCTGTTTTAAAAAACTTAAACAAGATGAAGCATTGGTAGCATGACCCATCCAGTCAACCCCCTTTTCGTTTTGCAACAAGGAACGGATACCTTCTATTACCATGTAATGGTCATCCACTATAAATACACTTGTCTTCATTAAACCGTTATTTCAATCAATACTGATGTTCCTTTTCCAGGTGCTGAATTTACGTCAATCTTCCCTTTCAAAAACTCAACCCGGTTTTGAATGCTGCTCCAGCCCATACCCGAAGATTGTTTTAGATGGGCGGTATCAAAACCTTTTCCATCATCTTCAACGGTGATGGCTAATTGTTTTTCGGATGGAGAAAAATGTAATTGCACCAACACATTATTAGCAGCCGCATGTTTAATGGAATTGTTTACCAGCTCCTGCACAATTCTGTAAATGGTTACGGCCATTGTTTGTTCAATAGTTGCCTGCTCCATGGCAATAGACTGGTAGTTTATTCGCAATACACCGCTCCGTTCAATGTCATTACAAAACTCCTTCAGGCCTGCATCCAACCCGTACTTCACCAAAATTTCCGGCATCATATTATGGGCCACACGGCGCATTTCTTTTATGGAACTGTCCAGCATATCCATGCTGCGTTCAAAAGCCTGTGCATTGTCAGGCGTCATAATTAAATTTCCTTTCATATTGCTGAGTGAGTATTTAACACCGCTTAACATACCGCCCAATCCGTCGTGCAGGTCTTTGGCAAGCCTGGTACGTTCCTGCTCCTCTCCTTTCAGCACTGCTTCGGTGGCGGTAAGTTGTTTTTCCGTTTCCAGTTCATCAATTTTGGCCTGCTGTAGTTTTTGCTTGTTTTTATAATTGCGATAGGCAAGCAAAGAAATTAAGAGTACTGCAACAGACCCGGCTATTAAAAAATAATTGAGGGTAGATTTTTGTTTCAGTTGCGATTGTTGCAATTTAATTTGGGCTTCTTTCTTTTCCGTTTCATACTTAGTTTCATATTCGGTAGATAGCTCCTGTAAATTATCGGCGTTAATACTGTCTCGTAGCGCATCTTCCTTTTCTTCGTATTGATGTGCTGCAGAAAAATCCTGGCTGGCATAAGAAATATCGGCCAACAGGTTGTATAATTTCAGCGTTTGTTTTCTAATATCACTTTTCAAACTAATAGAAAGCGCCGAATCGGCATACTGCCTCGCCAAAGGATAATTCTTCTTTTCAAAATGATACATGCCTATCCCTTTTAAAGCAATAACCTGCGTTTCCTTCAAATCCATTTCTTTGGCAATTAAATTGGCTTTGTCAAAATTCTTTTTGGCTTCTTCTAACCGTCCAAACTTGTTGTGAATATCGCCCAGGTTAAGCAACACAGCAGATTCTGTGTACTGGTCACCAATACGCTGGCTTATTTGCAATGCCTCTTTAAAATACATTTCAGCAGTATCCAGTTTTTTCAGAGAGGTATAAACAATTCCAAGATTACTTAAACAATAAGATTGGTTTAAAGGATCATCCACTTCTTTACTGAATATTTCAACACCTTTTTTCCCGTATTCAATTGCTTTTTGATACTGGGTTAAATCAGTATAAATATTCTGAATGTTGCTATACGCAATACCCAGCATTCGCTTGTTTCCCAGTTTATCTAAAATGGGCAAAACCTGCATATAATAGTAAAGCGCTGAATCCTCCTTTGAAATCATGTGAAAAGAATTAGCTGTATTGAAAGAAGCTTTCGCAATAGCAAGTTCATCTTTCATTTGGTTTGCCAGTTCCAAAGCTTTTTTGTTTAGAAGCAGCGATGAATCAAAGCTCCCCTGCATATTAAGTACCGCTGTATAATAAGAAGCGAACTTTATTTCACCGGGTTTATATTTTATTTCCCGGCTAAGCTGTAATGATTTCCAATAATATTGCTTGGATGTTTCCGGGGCAAATCGTTCATATTGTTCCCCAATATTGAGCAGGAGCATCACTTTATTGGTATCTTCTTTTGAGGTTTTTAATACCAGCAACATGCTATCAATTGCCCTATTCTCCTGGGCATGGCTGCAATAATAGCTTGAAACAATAAAGAATAGTAACAAAATTTTTCTCATTCTCTAAAATACATTTTTCCAACTACTGCAAATAAAAATGATTAAAGACAACTGCCTACTCATGTTTTTTAATGATTTTTTGTGCTTTGGTTTAAAAAATCCCCTTTTTAGTTGATAGCCGGAACTGGTAACTCGCTATAGTTTTACCACTTAAACTATTTAATAATGAAAACATTTCTTCTTATTGTAACCAGTATTATCAGTTCAAGTCTTTTTGCACAAACAAGCGGCATTTATGGCCTGTTTAAAAAAAATGATGGCGCAAAAATTAACGGCACCAGCCATGCCATTGGTTTCGAGAGCCAGGTTATTATTCTAAATTATACAGGTGGCTCCGACAATACTGCCACTATAGAAATTGAAGTGCCTACAGGTGCTTATGTTGGTGAGCTTCGCAATATAATGAACAGCTCCGCAGCCACTGGCCAACCCGGGGTTGCGGCCCAACAGCCTATTGCAAAAAAACCTGCAACATTACCTTCTTCACCCATTAAAAAAAATGTAGAGGTTACACCTGCCATCAACAAAAGGGCCGTACAAGCACAAGCGGTCTTATTAGCCAGTGCAGAAATTTCGGTTGTGGCAAACAACAGCAACAACGGGAAAGCAAAGATTACAAACAAAATTATACTGCAGGATGTGCAAGTGGAAAGCTGCACCGATGATGTATCCACCGGCAACAGTAAAATTAAATTAAAAGGAAAACGAATTGGCTGGACCTATTACAGCTACGAAGCTACCAGCGGAAAAGTAAGCAACATCAGCAAATCGGGCTGGGATACCGTTAGCGGAACAGCATGGAATAATTTTTAAATAAATCAATAGGCAAAAACAATTTTTTTTCTGCATATTATTAACAGCATTCATTTTTAATGCGAATCAATTGTAATAGTTAAAATGAATATTCCTAATCAAACCTAGCCCACGTTTCCCTTGCCTACGTTTTAAATCGTGGGCTAGGGAAACCCGAAAATTCCAACAAATGGTTTCAACCATTTTAATCTTATTTCTGCTCTTCAAAACCATACAATTTTAAAAATTCATTGTATTCATCATGAAATGATTTTTTGGCATGATGATTAATTTATTTTATTCAAATTTAATTAAACCGTTAAAACGGTTTTTGGAGGATTGCCACGATTTTCATAACCCATGGTTTAAACCATGGGTTATGAAAATCGTGGGCTAGGGAAAACGAAAATCCCAACAAATGGTTTTAACCATTTCCGTTCCCGGTTTTAAGAAAATTCATCTTTTTTAATGATAGCCGCTGCTAACCTGCTTCCCTATTTTTATGTTATTAATTCATAGTAAATGAAAAAAGTTCTTCTCGTTTCAACAACGCTATTGTTTGTAGCCAATTTGTTTGCCCAAAAGAAAACAAATCCTACCACAACTGCCGAAGTGGAAGCCCGAATGAAAGATGCTCAACAGCAATTAGACAAACTCACACCTGAACAAAAAAAGATGATGGAACAGATGGGAATGAAGCCCAATGTTCCTTCAATGCCGGCAGGGGCTTCCGATGNNAAAGCCGCCGGCGAAACTTTTTATACAGGACTACAAGTAGCCGGTTATGATGTGATAGCAATTGCCAACAATGCTACAGGACTTTGGATAAATGGCGACCTGGAGCCTGCAACTTACATTATGGGTAAAGTTGCAGCAACTGATTCAAAGAATACTGATAACCTCAGCAACCTTGCTGCCATGCTCAGTATGGCAGGTGCACCACACATGGCAATTCCTATTTTAGATTTTCTAATCAAAAAATATCCCGATAATACAACCATCCTCAACAACCTGGGGCAGGCATGGTTTTATTTGGGTGAAACAGATAAAGCAAATGCCCAACTGGATAAGGTTGTAAAGGCATTTGCATATCATCCGCAAGCCAATCAAACCCAATGCCTCATTCTGCAAAGCAAGGGTAAAACCACCCAGGCCATTGAAAAAATGAAGAACTCCATGCAGCACAGTGTTACCCTTGCCAAAATCAATACGCTGCGGAAAATGGGGTATAAATTAAAAGGCAGCGACATGCGTAAACCATTTAAACCCGACCCTAATCCGTTGGGATTAAAAAACATTATTCGTCCGGAAGCACCAACGGACTATAACAGTGAATTAAAGCTCAAGGCAGATTGGGATGCTTTCGAAAAACAAATCAACAACCGGCAGATGGAGTTATCAAAATCTCAACAAGCCTTTATCAATAACAACAACCAAAAGGCACAGGAAACTTACAATAAAATTCAAGGCAAATCTGCAAATGAAATTTATGCATCAAGTTCGTCGCTTACAAAAAAGGCTGATGGCAGAACTGTGTATGCGGTAATGGCAGATATTAATTTAAATGAAATGAATAAAGATGGAGGGATTGCTTATCGTTTAAAAACCATCAAGGCAAAAATTGATGCGCTGCAAAAAGATTATATAGCAAAAAAAGATGCCCGGCTAAAAGAAATTCAAAATCAAAATTCTGTTATTGCCACCCGGGAAAGTGAGGACGGTAAAGCAGGCCAAAACTTAGGCTATGATGGCTGCGTAGTGGAACGGAAATTCAGCGAATGGGTGTACAGCAATTACAATAAACAGTTGGATGAAGCCTACCAGGAATATCAGCATCAAATGTATTTAAAGATTACCGAAGAATTATATTGGAAGCAGTTCAAATACCCCGAGGCAGAATTTGAAGCCATAAAAATCAACGCAAAAAAAGAATGGCTTGCCGCATTGGTGAGCAGGTATATCCCAACGGTTGATCACCCCGAAAACTGCAAACTGAAGATTAACAAAGAATCGAAATACAAACTTGCCGATTTTGAAGATTTGAATTGCAAATACCACAGTTCTTTAAACTTTGGTGGCGGCAACAGTATTGAAACGCATTGCAGCAAAATGACAGTAAATTTTAGCGGAGGTCCACTAAGTGGAAATATTAATTACCGCTCAGATCACACAGGTAAAGACCGCTTGGTGAATGGAACGGTGGAAGCCACAGTGATTGAAAAAAGCGTTGGTGCAGGGCCGGTGCAGGCTGGTGCTAAAGCTGGTATGGGCATTGAATTTACCAACAGTGGCATTGAAGATGTTTATGTAAATGCCGAAGCATCTGCTATGACGGTAACCGCATCGGGGAAAATGAGCCTCATCAGCGGAAATATGAGTGGCGGCATTAGTGGATTTGGAAAATAAATAAAAACTTGAAGAGAGATGAAATTAATCATAGAAAAAAGCAATTGCGTTATTCGCATTACCATCGCATTTTTATTTTGTGCAAATACTGTTTTAGCACAAACACCCGATGATTCACCCAAAGCAAGAGATGCAGCCATTGCAAGATTAAAAAACGTTAGCAACTATCAACCCTGCGATGATGCATCCAGTATGACAAGGGCATTTGGTACAACCTGCTACAGCCGTGAGTTTGCTGCACCGCCAATATTATCGGCGCCAAAAATTGAATGGGAAATAAACCCGGGTTGGTGGAGTGTTTGGGCTCCCTTTGTTACTGAAAATTATGTACTCACCGGCAGTTGTAATAACGAAACCAATGCCGGCCTTTCTATCATTAATAAAAAAACAGGCAAAATAGTTTGGCGCATCAGCAATATTTGTGCGGTGGGCAACCGTAGTGGCTCAATGGGTTCTATTCAATTTTTTGAATTGCCATCCAACGAAGTGTTGATGTACTATGCCCGTGAAGATGGCAGCCCTGCCGATTACTATGTAATCAGTTTAAAAACAGGCAAAATTGTCCGTTCATTAAAATTAATAAAACCCGGTGCACCCATTCGCAATTATGGCAATGTGTTTACGGCTGTAACACAATCATTCAAAAATGGGTATAGTATTTTGAGTGGGCTAAACACAAGCCTCGATAAGGTACTTTGGGAAAATACCAATTTCCAACTGGCCATGAAGGATAAGTTAGATCCGCATTATCAACCCACATTCAGCGCAGGCGCATCGGAAGACGGCATTTTATTTTTATCGGCAAGAAGCAAAGAGCAAGCCGAGCCACCTACCCGTCAATTGCAAGCCATTAACCTGAAAGACGGTAAAATACTTTGGCGGCATACAGCGCAACCATACACAGAACAAAATGGCAATAATAAAACCTACCGTTCAGATGATGGTATTCCCATCATTGTAAACCACAAAGTGATAATCAAAGTAAAAGGTATTGATGGGCCAACCGTACCCAACGGAGAACCTTTTGGCCAAGCATTAAGGGCATTTGATAAAAATACGGGCAAAATTTTATGGACTACAAAGCCACAGCCCAAACAACAAATCATCAACCGTGTTGGCGCAGGAACCATTGTAGCAACAGAAGTGCTAACAGGAAAGGAAAAAGAAATTTGGGGATACAATACAATCGATGGCAAATTGGTATGGAAAAGAAAAATTTCTAACAACGCAGGTTTGCTTTGTGGTTCCGGCGGTGCATTTTATGTAGGTGAAAGAATTGTTGATGAAAACAACAAGTGGAAGGATACCCGGCTGCAAGGCTTTGATGGCGAAACAGGAACACTACTGTGGACAAGCAGCCTGCCCGAACGTTTTTTTCAATACAATGCCACATCGCCCTGGAATATTGAATCGAAGAGGGGCGGCTTCCCCGTTTGGACTATTGACAAAGATGGGGCTATTTACGGCGTTACATTAAAGGGGGCTTATAAGTTGAAGTAAAACCGATTTAAATAAATCATCTTTTTAATAAACCTGTTCAACTAAATACAACCCACTTTTATCACAAATAGCAATTCCATGAAAATGACAAAGTAAATTTTANNGAAAATGGCCGATAGATGATTGGGTTACACTTACGATAGTATTTCTATTTTTTTAATTTCTTTTTATCTACTGATACTGGTAAAAAATTATCGGCGGTAATTACCTTTTTCCCGGTTTTTTGTTCTAATGCAAGCCGTGCATTTTTAGCAATTTTACCTCCTTTTTTACCGGCAACGGAATTCTGTTGAACCCCCTTTGCCTTGTCAGCTTCTGCAATCTGGCGGGTGGAAAGCTCTGCAAGTGCTGTAAATATCAGTTCAGCTTCACTCATGTGGTCTCGCAGGTTTTGTGTTTTTAGCCCTTTCAGGTTTTTATGTTGTTTTACACTTATTCCCGACCATTCCTGGTGAATGATATTGGTGAGGAATGCAAACTCATCTGATTTTTCAACGTCATTCTTTTTCCAATAGTCGGTTAATTTATTCCGGGTCTCCTGCCCACTCATTCTTTGTTGAATCCATTTCTCACTTCTACCAAGGTTTTGCCAGTTTTCTCTTGCCCTGTCAAGGCTTTGTTCGGGGTCTGCTATTTCCTGCATACGTTCATAACCTACCTTTGCCAGCCATTGTTTAAACGGTTCAGCTTTGGGAGATGGGATGGATTGAATAATGCGAAGTAAGGTTTCGGTATCAGCTACATCTGTTTCACGCATTTTGCCATCATCAGCTTGCATTTTCAACCGTACGATTTTATCGTACACTTGACTCCCTTCCTTTGCGAGCTTCTTTTTCAGGTCAGACCAATATCTTTTGGGAATTGTACTTCCTGTCAAAATTTCAATTACATCTATTACAGAAAAAAACCATAGTTCCTTCTCTTCATCCCAGTAAGTTCGAACCTGCTTTTGTTCGAATATTTTCATAGTATTTTCCTTTGCCATTATCGTGAGTTTATTCCAAAAATAAACCAATAAATCATCTTTTTTAATGATTGGCCGGCATAAGTTAGCTGCTATTTTTACGCTATAAATTTTTGAAGATGAAAAAATCATGCTTTGCAATACTTTCCATTTTTCTTGCTGTATCAGCTATTGCCCAAAAACAAACTTTTGATGTGGTTTCTTATGATTTACCTAAAGGCTGGCAACAAAAACAAAATGAAGGCGGGTTGCAATTATCTATCACCGATAAAAAAACTGGCGGCTATGCTCTTGCTATTATCACCAAAGCAACGGCATCAACCGCAACTGCCGATGAAAATTTTATATCCGATTGGAATAAACTGGTAAAAGGAACTGTACAGGTAGATACAGAACCTGCTATGCTCCCACCCACCACTGAAAATGGCTGGAACATTATTTCTGGCGCTGTCAACTATACCGATGGCAACAATAAAGGTATGGCAACATTGCTCACCGCCACAGGCGAAGAACAAACTGTAAGTGTGGTACTAATGACCAATGCAAAAAAATACGAAAGCGATTTGGTCGCATTGCTTAACTCATTAAAATTGCTGAAAGCCCCTTCTAATAAAATCAGCGAGTCAAATACTCAGGTTAAAGATGAACCAGGTAATAATTCTATTGTTGGTTTGTGGGTGAACTATACAATAGAAACAAGTGGTTACTATAATGGGATGCCGCAACCATCCGGAGGATATTTCAGAAAAGAATATGCTTTTTACGGAGACGGCACTTATTTATTTCGCATGAAAAATTGGGCGGTGTATGTAAAAGACATTCAGTTTGTTTATGAATCCGGCACCTGGAAACTCAATGGCAATAAACTAACCATTACACCAAAACAAGGTAAAGGTGGATGGTGGAACAAATCGGCCAGTAACAGAACCAACGAATGGGGAAGCCTTGCAAAAACCGGTAGCTGGAAGATGGAATCTGTAACCTATACAGTAAACCTTAACTATTATATAGGAGGATATGAAAGGAAGATTACACTTCAATCCACCTCAGCAACAGAAAGAGAGGGAAGGCAGGATAATAATACAATCATTCTTAATTCCCGTGCAAAAGGCGAATCCCTTATTGATAACCCGCCGGGAGTAAAAACAGGTTTTGAAAATAAACCTTTCACTGATGCTGCCACATCAAAAACGGTTTTTAAATGAAATCATCTGCCTGGTTTTAACCGTTTCTTATTCAGGCGTTATTGCAAAAACCATCTTTTTTAATGATTACAGCAACAAACCACCCCACCTATTTTTACCCTATTAATTCATAGAAAATGCAAAAAATATTACTCCTTACAATATCAGTATTTCTTACTGTATTTTCTTTTGCCCAGCGTCCTTCCAAAGAGCAAATGGCTGCCGATAAAAAGAAGTACGAAGAAGCCAAACAAAAGCTAAACAAGCAAATGGAATCCATGAGCCCCGAAGCCAGGAAGGGTTTTGATAGTTTGATGAATGCAATGGGCATGGGACAAAAAATAAATGATGCCGATAACCAGGTGTATAACAATAAAGCAATGCCTCAGAAAAAAAATGTTGGGCTTGCCAAAAAACAGCCTACCGACATACCTCAAAAGCAATTCGCATTATTGAATAGCGTTCCCAAAATAACCAATGCAAGCCAGTATGAAGCCTATCTCAATAAATTAAAATCGGATGTTGCAAAAAATGTTGATGCTGCAACAAAAAGTGGTGTTGACTTCCTGGTTAATGCAAACAAGAATCAGTCAACAGCATTGAACAATATTCCGGTGATGTATTTCATGGAAAAGAATGTGGAAGCGGCAGTGTATGCATCTATACTTGTTGCTATCATTAATAAAAATGTTCCGGTATCTCAGGGGAATATTGCCGCAATTCTGCAACAATCCGGATATCCGCAATATGCCATTCCGTTATTGGAATACTTGAATTCAAAATACAAATCGGACATGTTGCAGAGTAATTTAGGGCAAGCTTATCTTTCATTAGGCGATAAAGAAAAAGCAAAAACCTGTTTTATGAAGGCACTGTCTGCAAACTCAGCAAACGTTTCTGCTAATTGCGGTATGGGTGTAATTGAAGCAAACGGCTCCAACCCTTCTGCTGCTGCCCCGTACATTGAAAAAGTGATGAAAAATGGATATTCTGAAACATTAGACAAACTGGTTACTCAAAAAAATATAAAGCTCAATTATAAATCAATGAAAGTGAAAGTACCGGCAGTTTTCTCACCAGAGAAATACAAAGTAGTGCCGACTGCTTTCAACNNCGCTTTCCAAAAGATTACAGATTCATAGAACAGAAGAAGATTGGATAAGAAAACTGCAAAAAGCCAATAGCGAGTTTGATAAGGCAACTACCAGAATGGATAACAATCAAAAATTGGCGTTATGGGGTGGCTTTACTACCAATACTTTCCTTGCAAAAAAGGCGAAATTTATGAGTACGCAGGCAGATTTATACTGGACTGATTTTTCCATGCGTATAGCTCCTGAGTATAACAGCTTGTTGCTAAAGATGCAGAAAATAGAGAAAGATTTAAAAGAAAGGATTACAAAAATTAGTATAGAAATCCCTGACGCACATGAAGCATGCAATGCAAAAAAGGAAGCGCTAAATACATATTTGCAAAAGACATCAGAATTGGTGAATGATTTTACAGGAAGAAATATTTATGATTTCTATGACTATACTGACCAGCAATTATACTGGAACAGGTTTTTGGTAAACCAAACCATGTACAATCAAAAATTTTATCAATATGCACATTACCTTTTGAAAGCAGTGGATGACTATAGTGGCATACAGCCATTGAATGCAGCACACATGATTGTATATAATTGTGAAAAACAAACTGCAGCAAAAAAGCCAAGTATAAACGGAGACGAAAATCCTCAGAATTGCCCGTTCTCTTATAAAATAGCATTGGGCGCTGGTGCATTTAAAGCAAGTTGTAATGGCTGGAGTATAGAAGGCGGCGAAATAATTACCGGCACTCTTTCCAAAGATTATAAATCGGGTGAATTTACAATTGGCATGGGTATGGGCGCCAATATTGAAGCTCCGTTTTTAGGTGGTAGTGCCGGTGCTGAAATGTTTATTACCGTTGGTAGCGATTTTATCCCTAGTGATTTGGGTGTGAAAGGATCAGCAGGTATTGAGGCCTCAGCAGGCCCTGTAGTAATTGGATCTGAAAGTATCACCGCTACCATGAGTATTGCCAACGGATTGAATTTGGATGCGGCTCATGCAGGCCAGGAAATAAAATTATTCCAACTTTCACCAAAAAAATAATACCTCTTTCAATTGAATTGAGAAATGTTCATTAATTAATATAACTATGAAACAAAAAATAGTCTTACTGTTGCTTTTGCTGAGCGGAACTTTTTCCTTTGCTCAAAAAAAATTACTAACCGCACCTCAAGTCCCCTGTAATGGATCAGCCGATGATGTGGCCGGAATTTATACAGATCATAACAATGGAAAATATGGCCCGGTCAGTTTAAAAGGCACTGCTGCCGAAAAAGCTGCCATGATGAAAAACCTCATCGCTATTGAAAAGTTGGAAGAAGCCAGCCGCAAAGATTTTAAACTCACCGGTTGTGCAGCAAGAGTAAGTTTTGCCAAACATGATAATAGTAGTTATGGTAAAAATGTATATGCCCGGCACGGTTACCAGTTAAGTGTTTATCAATACGTTTGTCATGTTAAAGAACATGTTCCAAAAATTGTAGATGAATACAGGACTGTTTTCAGGGTTGATTTCAATCCTTATCTTTCGCCGGTTGGTATCAAGACGGTAGGAACTGGTGAATTTTATTTGAAATATGGAAATCAGGTGTACGATATTTCCGATGAATTGAAAAGCAAATACCCTAACCCAACAGCACAATATTTTTCAGAAGAATATTTGCTAACCGGTCGCTCAGATGACTATAAAAACAAACATACCGATTTTTTAAAACTCAACAATGGCAATGACTATGTTGAACGCTGGCAATCGGGCAGCAGGTATGATAAACATGGCCCTGATTCATATCAGTGGATAGACCGCCACTATTTTATTACCAAGCCCGGTGTGCCTTTGCTGATACCTGTGAGCCGCAAACAATACTTAGAAGATATGCTGGTATATTTTGAAATTGAAAAAGCCAGTTTTGAATATATCAATGCAAAACAATCCAAAGAAATGGCAACTCAAACTGCTGACTGGGCTACTAAAAAAAGAGCTGCTTTGGAATCAGATAAACAGGCTTATCCAAAATTTTACGAATCCAAAAAAGCAAAAGTGAAAGACCTGCTGGCAAAACAAAAACCGGAATGGTTGCAAAAGCCGGCTGTGGTTGACAATAACAGCATGCTAAAAGATGCCAACAAAAGTTTGGATGCCTTAGGGAGGTTTTATGATGAAGAAGGAGAATATAAGAGTGCCCTGTATGTTTTAAACCCAGCTTATTTTACAGACAATAAAGGACAAAGCGCCAAACCTCTTTTTATGGAAGTGCAGTTTCGCTATGAGTTAAACAAGGACAAAGGCTATTCTGCAAGGTTGTTCAACAATTTTTTAAAGAATTTTGATATGGAGGCGGTGAAGAAGATGCTGCAGTAAGGCAGATTTTTCAAGGCAATTTGTTGATTCATAAAGTAAAAAAACAGGTAAATATGAAATGTTGAGAACGGTACAATTATCCCGTTTATAATATTTTGGTGCCAATTCCGGAATACCCTGCAAAAGATGCAATTTTACCAGGCAAAATCATTACATGATGTTGCCATATAAAAAATTGAAAATTTTTTATCCTAAAATTGCTTTACTGCTGAACTTTTAGATTTTACTTTTTGTATTTAAAGCTGGGCTTTTACTTTTTCAATTACTGTGGCAAACATTGCAACCTCTTGCCCTCCTGCAGTAGCCAGTGTTTTTTGTCCGCCGCCGCCGCCTTTTATTAGTGGGCTTACGGTTTCTTTAATAATTTTTCCGGCATCTAATCCTTTAGCGGCTACCACCGTATCGCTAATGCTTACTGCCACATTTGCTTTGCCGCCAATATTTGCACACAATACAATTACATGATCGTGCAAATGATTTTTAAAATCGAAGGATAATTTTTTCAAAGCATCAGCATTGGGTACTTCCACTATTTCGCCAATAAAACTTACGTTGTTAATTATTTGGTCTTTTTGCAAAAGTTCATTGCGGATACCCACCAATTGCCTTGCTTCCAGCCCTTCAATTCTTTTAGCCAAATTTACATTTTCATTTTGCAACCCTTCAATAGATTTTGCAATCTCTTTAGGATTTTTCAAAATAGATTTAATAGTACTGAGTTCGCCTAATTGTTGATTTATGTATTGCATGGCTGCTGCACCACTCACTGCTTCAACTCTGCGTACGCCTGCAGCTACTGCAGTTTCTGCAGTAAACTTAAACAAACCAATTTCTCCGGTGTTGCCCACATGCGTACCGCCACACAACTCAATAGAATAGTTGGGATCCATTATCACCACTCTTACTATGTCGCCATATTTTTCGCCAAACAATGCCATAGCTCCCATTGCCACCGCTTCATCCTTACTCATGCTTTTAATTACAACCGGAATATTTTCTCTAATTTTTTCATTCACTATAGTTTCCACCTGTTGCAATTCTTCATCTGAAACTTTTGAAAAATGCGAAAAATCGAAACGCAGGTATTCATCGTTTACCAAACTTCCTTTTTGGGCCACATGAGTACCCAGCACTTTGCGTAAAGCCGAATGCATCAGGTGAGTAACACTGTGATGTACGGCAATATGTTTTCTTCTTTCGGTATCTACTTTGGCAGTAACCTCACCACTTAAATCATGGGGAATGCTTTCAGCAAAATGAATGATAAGATCGTTTTCTTTTTTGGTATCAATAATTTTTATGGAACCATTGGCTAATTCTAAATTTCCTGTATCGCCTACCTGGCCACCACTTTCTGCATAAAAAGGGGTTTCGTCCAAAACAATTTGATATAGCTCTTTCCCTTTTCCTTTCACTTTGCGGTAACGCAAAATGCTGGTTTTTGTTTCCAACAAATCATATCCAACAAACCCTTTGCTGTTTTTTTCGTTGAGTATTTTCCAATCATCCGTTTCAAGTGCAGTGGCTGCACGGCTCCTATTTTTTTGTTGCAGCATTTCGGCTTCAAATCCGGCTTCGTCAACCGTTAAATTATTTTCTGCAGCAATCAACCGGGTTAAGTCAATAGGAAATCCAAAAGTATCCAACAATTCAAATGCATCGGTACCATTAATACTTCCGCCTTTTTGTGAAGCAATAATGCTGTCCATTCTTTTTAAGCCTTTATCCAGTGTTCTTAAAAAAGCTTCTTCTTCTTCTTTAATTACTTTGGCTACAAAATCTTGTTGCTGCTGCAACTCGGGAAATACATTTTCAAATTGTGTGGCAATCACCTGCAACAGTTGATGAAGCAATGGTTGTTTATAATCTAAGTATGAGTAGTAATAACGAACTGCTCTTCTTAAAATGCGGCGAATTACATATCCTGCGCCGGTATTAGAAGGCAATTGTCCGTCGGCAATGGTAAAACTTATGGCCCTAATATGATCGGCCAGTACACGAAATGCAATGGACTCCTTAGAATCGTCTGCTCCGTACTTTTTATTGACAATGTTTGCAGTTGTTTCAATGGTACCGGTAAACACATCGGTATCGTAATTACTTTGTTTGCCTTGCAGCACCCGCACTAGTCTTTCAAAACCCATTCCGGTATCTACATGCTTTGCGGGCAAAGGCTCCAGGCTGCCGTCTTTTTTTCTGTTGAATTGAATAAATACATTGTTCCAAATTTCTATCACCTGCGGATGATCGTTGTTTACCAGCGTAGCACCATCAACATTTTTTCTTTCCTCATCGGTTCTGCAATCCACATGAATTTCGGTGCAGGGGCCACATGGGCCGGAATCGCCCATTTCCCAAAAATTATCTTTTTTATTCCCCAATAATATCCTGTCTTCGGGAAGAACTTTTTTCCATTCGTTGTATGCTTCCTCGTCTTTTGGAAGTCCTTCATTATCGTCGCCTTCAAAAATGGTTACATACAATTTTTCTTTATCGAGTTTATACACATCGGTCAACAATTCCCAACTCCATGCAATGGCTTCTTTTTTAAAATAGTTTCCAAAGCTCCAGTTGCCCAGCATTTCAAACATGGTGTGGTGATAGGTATCTACGCCCACTTCTTCCAAATCGTTGTGCTTGCCACTTACCCTTAAACATTTTTGTGTATCGGCAATACGTGCTGAAGGAGACGTTTTATTTCCCAGAAAAAAATCTTTAAACTGGTTCATGCCGGCATTGGTAAATAAAAGCGTAGGATCGTTTTTTACAACAATGGGTGCCGATGGCACAATGAGGTGTTCTTTACTTTTAAAAAAATCTAAAAACTGTTGCCTTATTTCACTCGAAGAGTTCATATATTCAAATATTTGGATAGGTTGATTATTGTAGTTTATCGGTTTATATTTGTAACGCTGCCCCCTTTTTAAGATATGGCAACATTTTTATTTCAAGTTATAAATTGGCTGCAAAGGTAATGATTGAAGACTTTGTGGCATCGGTTGGCTCCTAATTTGATGTAATATTTTAGCAGTCCCACCGTTACTAATTTTAAATTTATTTAAGAAACGAAGCAGGGTACTTTGCCGACCTTTGCCATCGCCGATGAAAAAAATAAAATATTTCTACAATACGCATACGCTGCGCTACGAAAAATTGGTAACACCACTTAGAGTAAAACTGCTCAGGGTGTTTAGCCTGTTGTGTGCATTGGCTGTAGGATCGGCAATTGTTATTTATATATACAACCGCTTTGTACCCAAGCCTACCGATTTACAAAACAAGGGCCGTTATGAATTGGTGAATGAAAATTACAAACAGCTCAACCAAAAAGTAAAGGCCATGCAGCAGCAAATGGCCGAATTGGAGAAAAGGGATAATGAAGTTTATCGTTCTATTTTTGAAGCCAATCCACTGCCCGACAGTGCCCGTGCAAAATCGATAGAACAAAAAAAAGAGCTGGATAAAATTTCCGCCATTGGCGATGATAATCTTGCAAAAGATATTGCATTGCAACTAAACAATCTAAGCGCAAGAGTAGCTTACCAGTTTGACAGTTACAAATCTATTGAGAAATTAATCAACAACCAGGAAGCAAAATTAGCCAGCATTCCCGCCATTCAACCGGTAAGCAATAAGCAATTATCGAGGGTGGCAAGTGGATATGGAATGAGGATTGACCCTGTGTATGGCACTCCTCGTATGCACAGGGGCCTCGATTTTACTGCACCACAGGGTACACCCATATACGCCACCGGCGATGGCTCAGTGAGTACTGCCGGCTATTCCGATGGAGGCTATGGTAATCATGTGGAAATTAATCATGGCTATGGTTACCAAACTTTATATGGCCACATGGTACGAATAAAAGTAAGAGCCGGACAAAAAGTAAAAAGAGGTGAAGTAATAGGTTGGGTTGGCAATACCGGCAAAAGCACAGGGCCGCATTGCCATTACGAAGTAAAAATAAATGGCGCTCATGTAAATCCGGTTTACTTTTTTAGTAACGATCTTACTCCCGAAGAATACGACCGCTTATTGAAAATTGCCGCAACAGGTAGTGCAAAAAGTTTTGATTAAAATTATACCATCATGTCATTACAACAGTTAGGCTTTGATTTTTTTAGCGAACAACCGGAGCAACCTAAAGCAGCTTCAAAAAAAAAGCTAACGCCGCCACCAAAAGACAAAATTGAGGAACCAATTGTGGTGGATGAAACGGTGAGAGAAGTGAGTTTTGCAATAGCTGAGCCTGAACCTGTGATGGAGTTAGTAGAAATAGTAAAAAAATCTACGCAAAAATCAAAAGAAAGAAAATCAACAAGGGGCCGCATGAAGCTGGCCGATATGGACGCCACGGTTGACCTGGTTGAAGTACCCGAAGATGAAATTCTTTATCAAAAAAGATATTACGGTATTGGCGAAGTAAGCAGTATGTTTAAAGTGAATGTGTCGCTCATTCGATTTTGGGAAAACGAGTTTGACATTTTAAAGCCAAAGAAAAACGGCAAAGGCGATCGCCTATTTCGTCCGGAGGATATTAAAAATCTTCAACTAATACATTTACTGCTGAGAGAAAAAAAATACAGCATTGCAGGAGCTAAAGATTTTTTAAAAAAGAATAAAAAAAACGAAGAGGCTTTTGCCGTAATTGAATCACTTAAAAAAACAAAAGCATTTTTACTGGAATTAAAAGCTAATTTATAAAAACGATGAAGCAATTTATTTTAACAGCCGTTTTGTTTACAACCCTATTAAATGCATTTGCACAAAGCCCATACATTACTACTCCCGATCCGCAGCATCCTAAAGCCTATTTCTTAAATGGCATTATTTCAAAGTATGCCTTAATAAACGACTCCACTTTTAATTGGTACAATAGCAGTGCGGCTATTTACAACCCGGCTGCCGATTATAAAACTGCCATGGAAAATGCTGCAAAAAATAATGTGAAGCTCATTGTATTTGGAGGAACCTGGTGCGAAGACTCTCATTATATTTTACCCAAATTTTTTAAACTGCAGGAGCAGGCAAATTTCCCCGATGCTAATATTAGTTTTTTTGCGGTTGACAGAAATAAAAAAACCATTGGTGGCATTACCGAAGCCCTGGGCATTATCAATGTGCCCACCATTATTGTAATGAAAAACGGTAAAGAAACAGGTCGTGTGGTGGAGTACGGCAAAACCGGCCAGTGGGATAAAGAGCTGGCAGCCTTGCTCCAATAAGCTGTTGGGCTTTTTTTTGAAAACTGTTGTAGTACTTACATCAATAGCATTCGTGTTATCGTAAGTGTTATACATTGCTATTAATGTGTAATTTTAAAAACGCTCTTTAACTGCAAGTGGCATTTTCGAATTTTTTTTCCTGGTATTTGTATTTATGCCTTAATTTAAAGCATGAACCAAAACAAATCTATTGCTGCTGTAATTTTTTCTTCTTCGCTCGGCACCATGATTGAGTGGTACGATTTTTACATTTTTGGCATGTTGGCCAAAACTATTTCCATTCAATTTTTTCCCGAAGGCAATAGTACCGCTGCACTGCTAAGTACGCTGGCCATTTTTGCCGCCGGCTTTTTGGTAAGGCCTTTCGGTGCATTGGTATTTGGAAGGCTGGGCGATATGATTGGCCGCAAATCAACTTTTTTATTAACGCTGGTTTTAATGGGCGGCTCTACTTTTTTAATAGGCTTAGTGCCGGGTTACAAAAGCATTGGCATTGCTGCTCCTATTTTGGTTTTATTGCTTCGCTTATTACAAGGCCTTGCATTGGGTGGAGAATATGGCGGAGCTGCTACCTATGTGGCAGAACATGCACCGGCAAACAAACGTGGGTTTTACACCAGTTGGATTCAAACCACGGCCACATTGGGCTTGTTTGTGGCACTGGCTGTAATTATGTTGGTAAAAAATTCTATGAGCGACGCCGCCTTCAATGACGAATGGGGTGGCTGGCGTTACCCGTTTTGGATTTCAATTTTATTGGTGGGCCTTTCCATTTATATCCGGTTAAAAATGCAGGAATCTCCTTTGTTTGCTAAATTAAAAAGCGAAGGCAAAACTTCTGCTAACCCGTTAAAAGAAAGCTTTGGTAAAAAGCAAAATTTCAAAATGGTTTTGCTGGCATTGTTTGGCGCAGTAATGGGCCAGGGAGTTATTTGGTACACAGGACAGTTTTATGCACAATCTTTTTTAGAAAATACCATTAAGCTGGAGTTTATCCAAAACCGGGAAATTATGCTTTGGGCTATTGGCTTGGCTACCCCTTTTTTTGTAGTGTTTGGCTGGCTGAGCGATAAGGTTGGCCGAAAATGGATTATGCTGTTAGGTATGTTGTTGGGTGTGCTTTTTTACCGGCCCATTTTTAATACTTTTTTAAATGATGCCAATGTAAAAGAATGGGTAAAAACCGGCGAGGGATTGCAAAAGATTGAAATTAATAAAACAAGAGAAAAGGCTATGTTACAAGATAACGTTGCCCTAAACATAGTGAAAACTATTACTAAATGGGAAAAGAATGAAGTAAGTTTTTTGGAACAAACTGTTGATACCATTGTTGCCGATGTAAATAAAGATAGTTTAACTGTGGCTGCTGTTTATCCTCCACTATCTCAATTGGGCAACCAGGTTGAAAAAGAAAAAGCAGCAATTAAAAGCAAATACTATGATGTTACACTTTCTACTTCGTTAAAGTGGAAATTTATTTTTCTTATTTGGGTAATGATTGTTTTTGTTACCATGGTGTATGGGCCTATCGCTGCATTTTTGGTTGAACTATTCCCCACAAAAATTCGATACACATCCATGAGCCTTCCTTATCATATTGGCAACGGAGTGTTTGGCGGCCTGGTGCCATTTATTGCTACGCTTTTGGCCAGCACTTTCAGTAACGATCCATTGGTGGGCCTTTGGTATCCCATTGGCATTGCAGCGTTGTGTTTTATAATTGGTGCGGTGTACTTGAATAGTAAAGTAGTAGAGAATTGAAAAACCAGTCGGGTTTGCAACGATGAATATGTGGGCGGCAAAACCCTACAGGTTTAGATTACTAAAGATTCTAAATCTTGTAAATAATTATTATTATGAATGGAATAAAAAAATCACTTGGCTTCGTTTGGATGTTGTTGGCTCCTGCTATCATTTATATTTTAGTACATGGAGCTATCGTAAATATTGGCAATGGAACAAAAGAAATTAATCAGCCCATACCCTGGATTATAATCATTGGAATATTTACGCCGGTTGCCGTAGGCTTGTTTATTTTTGGATGGTATTGTGTAAAAGGAGCGTATAAACATTTACCGGAGAATTCGAATGAGTTGTATTTTAATGAAAATCAATAAATAAATCATTTATCAAGCATTTGGGTTTTTATTTTGGGTAAGTAGCTAATTAAATTAGTAATTTCACGTTTGTGAATAAAAACTTTACATATAATTCAATTGGGTCTGGTATTTATACAATACCAGATATTGCTCACATATTGAATTTGCCCATAGGAAAAGTCTCAAGATGGATGAGAGAATATTGGGGATCTGAAATTGGAAGAAAAAACAATCACTCTTATTATAACGGTGAAGGAAAGGATAGGACTACAAATTTTAATACATTGATTGAATTTTACGTTTTCTATCAACTCAGAGAACTAAAAATCGGTTCAAAAAAAATATTTGAAGCTCATAATAAAATTGCAAAAACTACTGGTTCATTATATCCTTTTGCAAATTCAGAAATTTTAGCAAATCCTAAGAATATCTTTTACGCTATTGATGAGGATAGGGCTATTGATACAAAAACAGATCAGATAACTTATAAGGAGCTAATTAAGGATTTTTGTAGAAAAATTGAATTTTCTGAAGATAAAGTTGCTGCAAGGTTTTATCCTGCAGGAAAAGATAAATTTATTGTTGTTGACCCTAAGCATCAATTTGGCCAACCAATAATTATAGGTACCAATGTTTTAGCAGAGAATATATTTTCGATGTATGAGAGCGGTGAAGATGAAGTTCGAATTGGAAAATTATTTGATCTAACTCTTAGGGAAGTCAAGGATGCCATTTCCTTCTATAAAATGAAAGCAGCATAATGAATTTCTATATCGATGAAAACTTATCTGAATACGTTGCTGATGCATTAAACTCTCTAAACAAAGGATATTTCACTGATGTTAACGTTCAGTCTACCAAATTAAAATTTGGTAAAGGAGCAGCAGATGAAGATATTATTCCAGAAATTGGTAAAACATTTGGAGTTTTAATTACAAAAGACTTAAATATTCATCGTACCAAAGCACAATATCAATTATGTCAAAAATTCAAAATTGGAGTATTCTTTTTAAAAATGCAAAAGGGTAATGATAAGCATTGGGAAATTATCAAATTGCTCATTCATAATTGGGAAGAAATCATTAGCAAGTCAAAGGATGAGAAGTACCCTTTCGCTTTTGAAATTCCAATGCGAGGTAAAATGAAAAAATTGTAAAATTTATCACTTCTCCACTATTGCCCTATAAATAGTTTCATGCACATTGGGCCTAACATTCATTTTTAAAAATTTATTGCTGCCACCGGGGTTTACACGGTTCGATAAAAAAACATAAATAAGGTCCTGTTCAGGATCGGCCCACACACAAGTACCCGTAAAACCGGTGTGGCCAAAGGTTTTGCCCGATGCCGATAAAGTGGGATACGGCTCTTTGCGACTCTCATTATCTTTTTCCGGTTTATCAAAACCATATCCACGGCGACTGATACTGCTTTGGTATTTTGTAAATAAATCAACCGTTTCTTTTTGCAAATACCTACGGCCATTGAACTCGCCGCCATTCAACAGCATTTGCATAATGGCTGCAATATCATAGGCCGAACTAAACAAGCCTGCATGGCCCGCTACGCCGCCCATCATTGCTGCACCGGGGTCGTGCACATCGCCTCTTATCAACTGGCGGCGAAATATTTTTTCATGCTCGGTGGGAACCACTAAACTCAATGGCATTCGCTCCGTTGGTTTAAACCCAATGGCGGTTAAGCCCATAGAAGCATAAAATGTTTTTTGCACATACTTATCAAGCGGCATACCGCTTACCGCTTCCACTATTTTACCCAAATAAATAAAATCGTTATCGCTGTAAACATATTTGTTGGCAGGGCCCAATTTGCTATGCATTATTTTTTGCTCAATGCTATCGAGCCAACTATTGCTCATATACATTTGATTGGTTACCCTTGTAGTATAGCCTTCTTTCTTTGTATCGGAATAAATACCGGGAAAAGGAACACCATTGCTATCAATAGTTTGTTTGTAAAAAGGAATATAGGCTACCAAGCCTGCCTGGTGCAATAAAATTTTACTGATGCTCAAATGTGCTTTATTGGTACCTCTTAGTTCGGGAAGGTAGTCGCCTAATTTTTTATCCAGTTCAATTTTTCCTTCGTCGTACAACTTCATTACCGAAATAGTGGTGGCACAAATTTTTGTAACAGATGCCATATCAAAAACCGATTCGATTGTCATAGACTCCTTATCGTTATACTCATAGTAGCCGTAAGCTTTTTCAAATGCAATGCTGCCATTTTTAACCACCAGCACAACGCATCCCGGTGTGGAGTTTTGGCGAATTGCATCTGTTGCAATCGAATCAATTCTATCCAACTTTGCAGCATCAAAACCCCATTGATTAGAGCTGATTTTTTTTTTGCCGGCAACAATACCTTTACCGAATTCCATGTTTTTGCAAACGGTAACCGGCAATACGCCCTTATACCAAAGCTTGCCCTGCAATAAATCGGCAGCGGTGTTTTGTACCACTTCATCATCTTCGTAGCATACAACCAGGTTTTTGGCATTGCACCAGTTTTTAGCAGCATAGGCATTGCCAAATTGCAGAATAAGGCTGTTGCCCTTTTCCTGCAACAGGTTTACAGCCGATATTTCCCATTGTTTTAAACCAAAATTGCTTGCGGCGCTTCGGCCCATATTATGCAAGCCAATTACAATATTTTTATAGCTGCCCATTTTTTTCATAAATGAGCTTAAATCGTTATTACTTTTTACTTCTTTGTCAAAATAAACAATTGAAGCATTATAGTCGTTCTTCATTCGCTTAGCCAACGCATTTTCATTGGATATACCAATGGCCACAAATGCCACATCATTTGCTTTGTTGTTTTCCCAATCGTTGAGGGGAAAAAAACTTTCGTCGTTTTTTGTAACCAATGTAATGGCATTCTCCGCCACCAACCTTCGCATTTGTAGCACGCCTTCGTTTAAATCGGCCGTTAGGTTGGTAGTAATAATAGGTTGATAATTGTTTAGGCCATATTGAAATTTAGCTTCCAATACTTTTTTACAATGCAGCTCAATATCGGCCCAGCTTAGTTTTCCTTCTTTAATGGCTTCTTTAATTTTTTGAATAGAAAGCGGCACATCGCCGGGCAGGCAAAGCATATCATTGCCGGCAATTAAAGATTGTACCGAAGCTTCCCCATCGGGAAAGAATTTTTTTACACCCTGCATTTCCAATGCATCAGTAAAAGTGAGCCCGTTGTAACCAATATTTTCTCTTAATAATTGTTTGATATTACCGGGCGACAATGAGGTTGCCCTGTTGGCGGTGTTGTCAATAGCAGGAATATACAAATGTGCAATCATTACACTGCCAATACCTGCAGCAAAAATTTTTCTGAAAGGATATAGTTCCAGCGAATCGAGTTGTGCAATAGATTTGTTTATCACCGGCAAATCGTAATGCGAATCTACATCCACATCACCATGCCCGGGAAAATGTTTGGCGCAGGCCATCACCCCTACATCCTGCATACCTTTCATATATTGAATACCGTATTCGGCTACTTTGTATTTATCTTCTCCAAAACTGCGGTCGTTAATCACCGGGTTGTTGGGGTTATTGTTTACATCCACCACCGGCGCATAATTTACTTGTATGCCCACTCGTTTGCATTGTTCGCCTACTAACCTTCCATACTCATACACAATGCCTGCATCCTGCATTGCACCCAACATCATTTGCCTGGGCAATGGTAGTACACTGTCAATCATTCGCATTCCAACACCCCACTCTCCATCAATGCACATAAGGATGGGAGTTTTGGCTTGCGCCTGAAGCTTGTTCATTATTTTGGCCTGCTCTACCGGGCTGCCCTGGAAAAGACAGATGCCGCCTATATTATATTTCTTTATTAACTCACTTACCTGGTCGTCAAAAAAAGTAACTTTTTTTGTTTTACCATCAATGGATGACAATCGCACCACCATTAACTGTGCAATACGTTCATCGTTGCTAAGACTTTTATAAATACTGTCGGCCCATTGCGATGCAGCCATATTAGATTGAGCAAAACAATTAAAAGAGCTAAGCAGGCAGGCAAAGGCAATAAAATTTTTCATTCAGTTGAAACTAATTTTGAGTGAGAAGGATGTGTTATTTTTGCCAATAAAATTACAGGATTTTGCCCGATATCATTCAATTATTGCCCGATAATATTGCAAACCAAATTGCAGCAGGAGAAGTAATTCAGCGCCCGGCCAGTGCTGTGAAAGAGTTGCTGGAAAATGCGGTGGATGCAGGTGCCGATGAAATAAAACTCATCATCAACGATGCAGGCAAGGCTTTGATACAGGTGATTGATAATGGCAAGGGAATGAGCGAAACCGATGCCCGCATGGCTTTTGAACGCCATGCCACTTCAAAGATTAAAAACATTGATGATTTGTTTCGCATCAAAACCATGGGCTTTAGAGGCGAAGCGCTGGCAAGCATTGCCGCTGTAGCACAGGTAGAATTAAAAACCAAAAGAGCCGAAGACCATACAGGCGTTTATATTGAAATTGAAAACAGTGTTGTAAAAAAACAAGAACCCATTGCAATGGAGCAGGGCAGCAGCATTGCTATGAAAAATTTGTTTTTTAATGTGCCCGCCCGCAGAAATTTTTTGAAAAGCAATCCATCGGAATTGCGGCATATCATAGACGAATTTATAAGAGTGGCCATGTCGTTTCCCGAAATATTTTTTTCGCTTAGCTCCAATGGTCAGCAGGTGTTTCATTTAGAAAGAGGTTCGCTCAAACAACGTATCGTTCAAATATTGGGTAGCAACTACAATGCAAAGTTGGTAGCAGTGCAGGAAAAAACCGATTACCTAAATATTATGGGCTTTGTAGGCAAACCCGAAACAGCTAAAAAAACAAGAGGCGACCAGTATTTTTTTGTGAACAATCGCTTTATAAAAAGTGCTTATCTCAATCATGCGGTGATGCATGCATTTGATGAGCTCATTGCCAAAGACAGTTTTCCCATGTATGCTTTGTTTATTGACCTGGAACCTTCGCAGGTTGATATTAATGTGCATCCCACCAAACAAGAAATTAAATTTGAAGACGAAAAAATTGTTTACGCTTTTGTACAGAGTGCCGTTAAACATGCGCTGGCTCAATTCAGCATTACACCTACATTAGACTTTGAACTAGATGCCGGCATTCAACAGTTAGATGCCGTTAACAAACCTTATACCGAAGAAGTAAAATCGAGTGCAGCATCCTCTTCCCTTTATCAAACCTTTACTCAAAAAAACCAGGCGCATAAAGTTGAAAAAACCGGTGGCAGCAGTTTGGGCCATTGGAGGCCCGAACCTAAACCGGCAAAAGGAGAAATGGAAAGTTTTTATGGTAAAGAATTTCCTGCTCAGTCAACCACTATTCAAACTGTCCTTTCACAGAAGGATATCTCTTTTGCCGATGCCGATTTATTACAGATGCACAATGCCTATATAATTGTACAAAACGAAAAAGGCTACCTTTTGGTTAATCAACAAAACGCACACGAAAGAGTGTTGTACGAAAGATTTAGCAATGCGGTAGATGGAAAAGCCATTGCCACTCAAAGCAGCTTGTTTCCGGCAACTATTGAACTCAGCACTGCCGATGCAGTATTGTTGAAAGAATTGTTGCCCGACCTGCATCAACTCGGATATTTATTAGAACCCTTTGGCAACAACACTTTTGTAATACAAGGCACACCGGCCGACCTTACACAAGGCAATGAAAAAACCGCTTTGGAAAAAATGCTGGAACAATACAAACATTTCAGCAGCGATTTAAAATATTCCCGTCGTGAAAAATTATTGCGTTCAATGGCCTTGCAGCAATCTATTAGAACGGGTACGTCACTTACCAAAAAAGAAATGCAAAGCTTGCTCAGCGATTTATTTGCCTGCGCCGTTCCCAACAGTACACCCAATGGCAAACCCACTTACATGAGTTTTAAAAAAGAAGAGTTGGATAAAATGTTTGGAAGGTAATGGATGATTATTTAATGTGCCGGCATCACAATAATTTTATCAATAATTTTCCCTTACCCATTTTAAAAACTTCTCCACCGCTTTTCTAACCGGTGTGGCTCCGGTGGAATAATTATTGGCCAATACCGAAAATATCAACACTTTGTTTTTCTTAGTAATTAAGTAACCGCTCAATGCACAGTTGTTGCTTAGGGTGCCTGTTTTGGCAAACAGGTATGGAGTATCGCTCACATAATAGTTTTTAAGCGTGCCTTCGCCACCGGTGGGTAAAATATTTTTTATTCGCTCCCAGCTAAATTCTTTTTTTGTTTTATGCAGCAGCCAAACAAAACTTTGCGGTGTAAACAAATTATAGCGACTAAGGCCGCTGCCATCAACCCAGCGAGGCTTTTGTGGTAAATCTTTTAAATCGGTTTTTAAAAGCGAATCAATGGTCCATTCTGTACTCAGGTGGCCAAATAATTTATTGCCTGCCATCAACAAAATTTGTTCTGCAAAAAAATTATCGCTCCGGTGCATCATGGGTTTTAATATCGAATCGGTGGGTTGAGAAAAAATAGGTTTAAAATTATTTTTTAATTCGGCAGGTACATTACCCTTAAAATATTGAGCAGCACTTACTACCGATTTTTTTATGGTATCAGTCAATAATAGCATGGTCGTTTGTGCATCGGCAGTAAAAGGTACTTCCTGTAATTTTTCTTTTTGATAAGACAATGAAATATTGAAAATATTTTCATTCAAATCTTTTTTTACAGAAAAGTAGGTTTTGGGTTGTGCCGAATTTAATCTCACAAAATCAGTAACTATTTCGTTGGGGATTTGAAATTTTTGTGAACTCCAATAGGCCGGGTTTGAAAATAACGAAGGTTGTACAATATAGCTTGCCGGTTTGGAATGATTAATGGTTGCCCTTACACTATCATCTATACTGTAAAATTTGGCTATGTTGCCATACATTGGCATTGCCGATTTTTCGGCCATGTAATAATATGGATAATCGTTCCAAGCCCAACCCTTGCCCCAGTTTTCATCTAAAAAATTGCCCCAGTTTATTACAATGGTTTTGCCGTTTTGTTTTAAAAAAGAAAGCAGCGGTTGATTTGTAAATTCACTGTTTAAAAAACTTGGGTCGCCTGTAGGCTCAATCACTATATCTTCACCCAGAATGCTATATTGAGCCGCCTCTAAACTATCTCCCAAATATTTCATGGCTGCATACATGCTAAACAATTTTGTATTGCTGGCAGGTATAAAGTATTTATCGGCATTGTGGTGGTAAATATATTTTCCGGTAGAAGGGTCGAAAATGGAGATTCCAATATGGCCATGCTGTATGGCTGTGTCGGAAAAAAGATATTGCCTGGCCTGCTTATTTATTTGTTTACTCACAGAGCAGGAGTAGTGAAAAAATGAATAAAAAATAATTAGTAAAAAATAATTAATTGAGAGAATCCTTTTCATTGTTATTTACTGATTTATTAATTATTGCAAAACCGGGCTCCTTACCAAACTATCACATCGCCCAATTAATTTCTTTCCTGCGTACGCAACCATCTTTCCGGAATATCGTTGTGCTTGGCCTGCAAATAATCTCTTTGGCTGCAAGCAATAAATTCCTGGTCGGGCATTTGCATCCACCATCTACCGGTGCGTTTGCTTTGTAAAAACAAGGTATCTACTTCTCCAAACAAGGTATGGAATTCGTTAAACTGGTTGCGGTCGTCGAAGTTAGCTTCCTGTAAACTTTTATATCGGCCATCAAAAAAGTACCAAATCATTTGCGAAATTTGGCGGGCAGTTAATTCGCCCACATCGTCCTGCGGACGGTAACCATAAATGCCAAAACTGCTTAGCCGGTCGCTCATGCCTGCAAAGCGGGTAAGCATACAGGCATCAATACCGGTAAGCCCATTCGGACAGTTTTTGTTGGCAGGTGCATCGCTGTATTTTAGAGCGTTCATGTCGAAACTCAATAGGTTGGTATTGCGGAGTACCGGTTCCATTTCATCAATACTTTCTGTAACGGTTCCTACTCTAAAACAATCAAAACGTAATTTGTCCATTGTTTCTAACATGCGTGGATGCACGAAATAACTTTGAAAAGCAATATGGTTGTAGTGCTTCACCATGCTAGGTTCGCCGGTTAGCATATCCAGTAAAAAATTTTGGCTTCTTACAGGGCTTTCGCCTCTAAGGTCTATCATGGCATCTATACAGGTTGCTTCAATTTGTTTGCCGTTTTCAATATAAGCACCATATTGAGCCAGGGTAATATCATGTGATCCCCCCAGCAATAAAACTGTTTTCTTTTTTTTCAGTAATTCAGCCAGAATGGTTCTAATAGCAGCATAGCTGTCGGTAATTTCATCGCCCTTTTTAACATTGCCTATATCGGCTATTTTAATATGGCTATGCCAATAGTGAAGCTGGTATAAATGTTTTCGTATAAGGTTGGCTGCAATGTCATCGTTGTCAAAAAAACTGTTTCCCCGGTTTTCTGTAATGCCCATCAATATAATTTCTGCCTCCTCTACATTTGGTAGTTCTTCTTCATAAATATCTATATGCTTTCCCAATTGACCATCGGTGTAGCCTTCGTCATTGTTTAATTGATGAACAGGTACAGGGTCCAGAAATTCTATCAAATCGAGCATGCTGTGTAAAGTTTGCGGCAAACCTAAAGAAAATACATTGAAATACAATTTCAGTAGAGTAACAGCATTTGGCAATGGTGAGTAAGCTAATAAGCCATCAACGGCGAGCCAGGAATCATGAGTGTGTTTTGAAAGATCGTGCTGTGCAGCCGGTGGCTCATATCTTATTAGTAATCTATTTTGAACAAACCTTTCCCAATTGGGTAAAGCCCAATTAATTTTTTGCCATTAACTCTTTGTACCTTTACGGCCTATTATTATAAAACGAATCTTATGCCAGATACACAGGAAGTTTTAAGCGAAGTAGTGATAAAATTTGCCGGCGATAGTGGAGATGGAATGCAGTTAACCGGAAGCCAGTTCACCAACAACTCAGCCTTATTGGGTGTGGACCTTGCTACCTTCCCCGATTTTCCGGCCGAAATACGAGCACCCATTGGCACACTTCCGGGAGTAAGTGGCTTTCAGTTAAGAATAAGTTCTAATGCCATATATACACCAGGTGATGAGTGTGATGTGCTGGTAGCCATGAATGCCGCTGCATTAAAAGTAAATTTAAAGGCACTGAAAAAAGGCGGAAAAATAATTGCTAATACCGATGGGTTCGATAGTAAAAATTTACGCCTTGCCAATTATCCCGATGGTGTAAACCCTATAGAAGATAATAGCCTCGATGGTTACGAAGTAATAAAAATGGATGTAACCAAAATGACCCGTGAAGCATTGAAAGAGATTACCATGGGTACTAAAGAAAAAGACCGTGCAAAAAATATGTTTGTGCTGGGCTTTTTGTATTGGATGTACAACCGAAATATGGATAATACCATAAATTTTTTAACGGAAAAGTTTGGAAAGAAACCCGAGATACTTCAAAGCAATGTGCTTGCGCTAAAAGCCGGCTACAATTATGGCGATACCACCGAAACTTTTACCCATCGCTACTCAGTAGAAAAAGCAAAAATGCAAGCAGGTACCTACCGATCCATAATGGGTAACCAGGCATTGGCTTATGGTTTAATTGCTGCTGCACAAAAAACAGGGCTCACCTTATTTTTAGGTTCATACCCCATTACGCCTGCTTCTGATATTTTACACGAACTGAGCAGGTATAAAAACTTTGGCGTAAAAACTTTTCAGGCCGAAGATGAAATTGCAGCCATTGCATCGGCCATAGGTGCCAGCTATGGCGGCAATATTGGGCTCACTACAACCAGTGGCCCGGGCATGGCATTAAAAACCGAAGCAATGGGCCTGGCAGTAATGCTTGAAATACCATTGGTGATTGTGAATGTACAGCGTGGAGGACCAAGCACCGGCCTGCCTACCAAAACAGAGCAAAGCGATTTATTGCAGGCATACTACGGCAGAAACGGTGAATGCCCCATGCCTATTATAGCATCAAGCACACCCAGCGATTGTTTTGAAGTAGCTTACGAAGCCGTGAGAATTGCCATTCAACACATGACACCCATTATTTTATTAAGTGATGGTTATATAGCCAATGGTGCAGAACCCTGGAAGTTCCCTGCAGCGGCAGATTTACCACCCATTCATGTAAAATTTAAAACCGAATTGTGGGAAGGCGAGGAAAAATTTCAGCCTTATTTAAGAGACGAAAACTTAGTACGACCATGGGTGATACCCGGCACCGCAGCATTGGAACACCGCATTGGTGGATTGGAAAAACAAAACATTACCGGTAATATAAGCTACGACCCCGATAACCATGAAACCATGGTTAAAATCAGGCAGGAAAAAGTAGATAAAATTGCTGCACATATTCCAGCTCAACAAATAGACAGTGGAGCAGAAAAAGGAAAAGTACTGGTGCTTGGCTGGGGAAGCACTTATGGAGCTATTAAATCGGCTTGTATTGAATTGCAGGCACAAGGCCATTCGGTTTCGCATGTGCATTTGCGTTATGTAAGGCCTTTCCCTTCAAACCTCGGAGATATTTTGAAAAATTTTGATAAAGTAATAATCCCGGAAATCAACAACGGGCAACTCATAAAAATTATCAGAGACCAGTTTTTAGTGGATGCCATTGGGTACAATAAAATAAAAGGAGTGCCCATTACAAAAACAGAATTGGTTGAATTTTTAAAAGAACATTTGTAAATAATTTGGGCCGCTTTCAATAGCGGCTTTCTTTTTCAATTGAAGTTTCAGTGTACAATTAATATTTACATTTGCCGCATCGGAATGTAAAGCCGGTTCAATATATTTTGATAAACTATGAGTAAAATAAACCATGGGAAATTTGTAATTTCTCTCGACTTTGAATTGATGTGGGGCGTTAGGGATAAAAAAACCATTGAAAGCTACGGCGCAAGCATAAAGGGTGTACACACGGTAATGCCGGGCCTGTTAAACATTTTCAATAAGTATCACATTAAAGGAACTTTTTCAACAGTAGGTTTTCTTTTTTTTAAATCAAAAAAAGAAATGCTGGAGGGTTTACCTTCCATAAAACCCAATTATGCTAACAAAAATCTATCGCCATACGAAGGAAATTACATTGAGAGCATAGGTGCAAATGCCGAAGATGATTTATATCATTTTGCACCGCTTCTTATTGAGCAAATAAAAATACACGAAGACCAGGAAATTGGCACACACACTTTTTCGCATTATTACTGTTTAGAAGCCGGGCAAACACTGGAGTCTTTTAATGCCGACCTTGAAATGGCCATTGCTGTAGCTCAAAAAAATAATGTGCAACTTACTTCCTTGATTTTTCCACGCAACCAGTTCAACGAAAATTATTTGAAAATTTGTAGCCAAAATGGTATTACCTGCTACAGGGGGAATGAGCACTCCTGGCTGTACAGTGCCAAAAATCAAGAGGATGAAAGTATGTGGAGACGAGCTTTACGACTGTTGGATGCTTATATCAATATTTCGGGGCACAACTGTTATACGGATGAATATATTGCTTCCAAAACTCCGCAAGACATTCCTTCGAGCAGATTTTTAAGGCCCTACTCAAACAAACTTCGATTTTTAGATTGGCTAAGGCTTGCAAGAATAAAATCGGGGATGAGCCATGCTGCCAAAAATAATCTTACTTATCACCTGTGGTGGCACCCACATAATTTTGGAATTAATCAAAAGGAAAATTTTGCTTTTTTAGAGCAAATATTACAGCACTATCAAAAGTTGAACCGACAATATGGCTTCAACAGTTATACAATGAGTAATTTAGCCGCCCTTTTAAAAAATGACTGAGAAAAAAATTGTTTTAGTAGCCGGTAAAGGTGCACCCACCCATATTGTTTTTAATGCCATAGAAAAAGAGCATGGCATCAGCCTTGCCATTATTGAAGATAAAGAAGACCTCAAAAAATTTATTAAACGTCGAATTAAAAGATTGGGTATTGTAACTGTAGCCGGGCAAATATTGTTTCAAGTTTTGGTATTGAAGCTTTTAAAGCGGGTATCCAAAAACAGGTANNGAAACCATTGAGCTATTAAAAACACTCAACCCCGATTTGATTATTGTAAACGGCACTCGAATTATTTCTAAAAAAGTTTTAACGGCGGTAAATTGCCCGTTTATAAATACGCATGTGGGCATTACCCCAAAGTACAGAGGTGTACACGGTGCTTATTGGGCATTGGTGAATAATGATGCAGCTCATTGCGGCGTAACGGTTCATTTGGTAGATGAAGGAATAGATACAGGCAATATTATTTTTCAGCAAAACATAGATGTTACAAAGCAGGATAATTTTTATACCTATCCCTTATTACAATTGGCAGAAGGTGTAAAATTGCTCAACAAAGCCATTGCTGCATTTTACAATCAAAACCTACAGTCTATAAAAGAAAGTGAGGGCGAGAGCAAAATTTGGTATCATCCCACTGCCTGGCAATATTTGTACAATAGGTTGATTAAAGGCGTGAAATAAATTAGCTGCTATGGTCACTTACAATGAGCCATTTGCCTCCAATTTTTTTAAACAATAAAGTAAAATGGCCGCTTAGGTTTCCTGCAATACGGGTTAAATGCCATTTGCCAACAACAGCATAATATAAAGCCGATAAGCGTTTTAGGTGTAGTATGTTGAATGTAAGCTTACCCATAGCGGCAGTATCGGGGTAGCCTCTTTTGTAATTGTTGAGTGTGTTTTGCCAGCCATAAGTAACGCCCGATTTGCCAATAAACATCAGCGAGTCGCTACGCCAATAAGTTTCCATATAGGTTTCCAGGTCGCCATTGTTCCAGGCAATGCGCTGTGCTTCCATTGCATTTAAAATTGCATAGGCATCTTTGTTTTGAGCGGTACCGGTAAAACATATAAAAAGAAGAAAGGAAAAAAATATGGATCGCATAATTTATTTTCTTACAAATTAAGCAAAGAAAATTAATTGTGGCTATGATGCGCCGAGTGACAATTTTTATGCCTGCTGAGTTTAAAGTTTTTGAAATGTGCAGTTACAATTAAAATAACCGCCGGTAACAAAAAGTAAATTTCGTATTCGTGAAAAAATTGCTTGGTAATTAGCAAAGCAAAACCCAATCCAAATAAGATATAAGGCAGTTTATTATGATGATGTTTTTTAAAACCATGTCGCAAAGAATAAATACCTACCACAAATGCAAGCACTATCATCCCCCACTCAAAAATATGATTGTGCACTCCCGACAATGCGGGCAAAACAGTAGCTAAGATGGGTAAAAAAGCACAATGGATGGCACATATTACCGATGTGGCTATTCCTATGGCATCCCAGTTAAATTTAAAAGTCATAGAAGGGCAAAGATAGCATTTTTGCAATATTGTTGCAAAAATATACAATTCAATTTTTCAGGCGGTTATTCAAGTTGTAACTTTGCAGCTTAAATGTAGAGAATGAAAAAAATTTGGCTATACGTTGGTTTCTTTGTGTTGCTTTTGGCTGGCTTTTATGCTTTTGTTTTTAAAGGCTACGATTTTACTGCATCTAAACTGGGTGTAATTGTAGATGAAGTACCCGAATTTAGTTTTGTAAATCAAAATGGGAAAACCATTAGCCAGGGCAATACCGACGGGAAGGTTTATGTAACCGAATATTTTTTTACCACCTGCAAAGGCATTTGTCCAAAAATGAATGCCAATATGCGCCGCATTTTTGATGCCTATAAAAATGAGCCAGGTTTTATGATTGTTTCGCATACCTGTATGCCCGAAGTAGATAGCGTACCTGTATTAAAAGCATACGAACGAACAATAATTAATGGCGATCTTCAAAAGAAGCCCGATGGCTCCTATAAAATAGTTGAGAAACAGGGTGCAGAAAAAATTGAACCCAATAATCCAAACTGGGAGTTTGTAACCGGCGATAAAAACAAGCTCTACCACCTGGCACGCTTTGGATATATGATTGATAACGGCGAGCCGGATAGCACCCAAAGAATAGAAGACCAGTTTATACATTCACAGTTCTTTGCGCTAGTAGATAAATACAGAAGAGTGAGAGGCATCTACGATGGTCTTAAGGAAAACGAAGTTCAAAAACTAATGGGCGATATACAAGGTTTGCTAAAAGAAACAGTAGCACCCAAAAGGTTTTTAGGTAGTTTTGGAAATACCCCCAATTAATATGAGTGAGTACAACGATTTATTAAAGAAAAATGGTTTGAGTGTAACGGAGAGCCGAAAAAAAATTCTCGATTTATTTTTTGAGTCGGATGGGGCATTGGCACATGCCGATATTGAAAAAAATACCGATGCCGCTTTTGACCGGGTAACGGTTTACCGCACCCTGCAAACTTTTGTTGAAAAGGGGATAATTCACCAAATACCTACTACCGATAACTCAGTGTTATACGCCCTGTGCAAACACAATTGCGAGCAGGGACACCACCACGATAATCATGTACATTTTATTTGTACCCATTGTGATAAAACCTTTTGCTTAGATGATGTTACTGTTCCCGAAGTAAAATTGCCCGCAGGCTTTTCGCCATCGCAAAAAGCAATGGTGGTTACCGGCTTCTGTAAAGAGTGTAGATAAAATGCCGAAAGTTTTTATTTGTCAACTTCTTTTATCGAATAATCTTTCAAAANNATTAATGTAAATCCTCCTTCATTAATTTGAGATGTATTAAACCTTATTGTTCTTATTTGCGGAGTAGAATTTAAGTTGATAAATTTTTCTGATACTCCATAACTCTTTATAATAATACTATCAATATTATTTGTTGTTTCGCTGCTTAGAATAATTTCAGTTGATTTTGTATTTGAGCAACTACTTGCAAACAATAATACAATTGAAACTAATAGAGCCTTCATCATTATTGGTTTGTGGGTTTAATTTGAGTTGTGGCTGATGTACTGTTTTTGTTGTGTTGTTGTTGTAAGCTCCCTCAAAAATAGCAGCATATAAAATAAAAAAATAAAAAAAAATTTGTTATTTCATAACAATCAAGCCCTGCTTTTGCAAATACTTTTGATGGCATTAGTGTTTTATGGGTAACGCTCATTTACCTCTCTAAAAATTATACCAGTACATTTACTATTGAGTATTTCATCTTTTAGTTGTTGAGAAACAAAAAAACCGAATCCGCCGTAGGTTATATCAAAAATTGAAAATATACCATAATTGACATTTTCTTTAATTACTGCTTTTGAAATACTTATTGACTTTTGAAGGTTAATGTCCTGATACATTTTATTGCTCTTAATAAGTGCATTTTTTTTATCTATAAAATCTGTTATCGTCTTAAATTTTAAGACTTCGTAAATAATATCACCCATTATGTTTGAAACTCTAAATTCACATTGTGGAACTTCTAAAAAAGAATGGTTGGTATTATAAGGGTGGATTATATTTGCCTTTAAATATTGACCTGTTTTTGTAATTATTTCTGTATCTGCAAATTGTACACCAATCGTAGGGAACGATTCAATAATTGCCCTTAATTTATTTGAAAGATATAAATCGCCTGCTCCAAAGCTAACAGACATTAAGTCTGTTAGCTTTGCTCTTTTATGCAGTTGCCCTTTTGGGATTATTGTTGAAGTGTCAATTGGGTTTAAATACATATTCCATAATTGATTCTTGTCTGTATAATAGCCATCAAAAACTGGCTCAACTATTTGTGGCACAAAGCCAACTTCTTTTTCTGCACTGTTATACAATCTCCAAAATTTCATTATGGTATTACTATGTTGTTTATTGATTCATTTAATTATATTGATTCAGTTTTTTTTAAATTTTTTACAATACAATTACATTTTTGTCATTGATCATTTATTTCTTTTAATATTATTCCAGTACATCCTGAATTTTCGATTTCCTCTTTTAGTTTCTGTGAAACATAGTAACCAATACCACCAATAACCCCTGCAATAGAAAAGAAATCAAGTGGAGAATTGTCTTTGAATGCTACCTTTTTAACTATTAAAGGCCTAAATTCATCGAACCCTAATTTAGCTGATTCGTTTAGGTTTTCATAATATGCATTAATAAAAGATTCAACTGATTCGAATTTCACATTTTGAAATTCGGTTTTAAGCATTCGATCGGTATATACAAATTCACACTCATTAATGTTTAGGAATGAATAATCCGAAAGAAATGGATTCACAATCCAATACTCTTCATTATTCTTCTTTGTGATTAATTCTGATTTGATGTACTGAATACCTTTGCTTTCTTTCTTTTGTAGAATACCATGTAATTTTGAAGAAATAAAAAGTTTGTCAGACAACCCTATAAAAGATATTGAAATCAAGTCAGTTTTTTTTGCTCGATATGATAATTTTGGTATTGGCCATAAAGTAATTTCTCTTGCTTTCGAAAAAGATAATCTTACACAAGAGTTTTTATCTTCAATATGGAAATTCAATTCAGCATCATAAACCTGAGGATAGTATCCAACATCTTTTCCGGTGCTGTGAAAAATTCTGTAAAAATTCATTTTATAAAATTATGTTATTAATTGACTGGTTCGAATGTGATGTAATCCAAGTTCTAATATCGTTTGCAAGATTTCTTACAAGTCCTTCTGCTATATTTGAAGTCATAGTATTTTGACCATTAGAATTCCATAATTGAATAAGTTTGTCTTTAATTTTTTGATTATACAATGCATGACTTCCATTGTGTTGAATTGTAGTAAGAGGAATTCCATTTAGAATTTCATTCATGTTAAATGCATTATTTCCTTTGGCGGCTTTTTGTACTAAATCATTTGCACAATGTTCCCAGGGTATTAAATGGTGAGCCACTCTTGAATCACCTTTTGCTAGCCCAAGCACTTTTCTAAGCAAACCCCTATCCCCAAATTTAATAATTCCATTTGCTTCTTTTATCCATTTTAAAGTTCTTTTGCTACCATCTACTGCAGTAATAAGTTTTTTTGCATATTTTGTGGTAGTAGCTGCCCAGCCTGCTCCAGGAATTGCGGCTGCAAAACTAATTGTCGCATTCACTCCATCTCCTTGTATTGTGTAAATCCCTCCATTAGCCAAATCAGCAATTTCTCCAATCACTGGAACCATTCCTGCGGCATCCAATAAAATATGAACCACTTCTAATGAAGCTTCTAAATATACCCTGAAATTTGACCATTCAGGATGTTCCGCTCTAATATTAATACATTCTATTGAAAAATAAACTGCCCACATTGGATCGTAAACAGTTTGGTTGTGAGGACTAGGAAGGTTAGAAGTCATCGTATTAAAATGCGTCTGATTAAAACCAGTCTCAATTATTCCCAACATTGCTACTTGTATAGTTGATTTAGCAACGAGTAGTGCTTCCGGATTTTCATTTGTCCATGGTAATTGTGTTGTGGGATTTTCTGAAGTTTGTGCATTTGATAAAAAATTTACCAAATCTGAAGAAAAGTCCGGATTATTATGCAACCAACTTACTTCTGATTGAGTTAAACTAATTTTATTCGCTAGAATTTCTAATGCACTAGGGGGTTCATCTACAACAGGTTCAGGTGTCCATCCCGGCCCTTCATCACATGGGTCAACAGCTCTTGCCGTTGGAATGGTACCACAATCGGGAGGTGTGGAACCTCCTCCCCCTCCACCTCCTCCACCTGTTCCTGTTCCGCCTGTTCCTCCACTGCCACCACCACCATCATCATAATAAGCTAGATAGCTATAGGTGGTACACTTTGTAGTTAATGTATAATCTGTGCAAGTAGGACCTGGAGGACATCCTATTAATTGTCCTTTGTCTGACTGTGTCCATTCGTTATAACAGTAAATTAAGCTTACGGTATAGTAAAGATTATTTTGAGTAGATGAACTAACTTGGTTGATAGAGAGGGGTTGAAAGTATTTTATATATTTACCTGAATCATTTGTTCCAAATGTAGTTGTGTCAATAATCTTATATTTTCTTTCACCAAACACATTTTGATCTAAAGTTGCTATCAATAGAGCAACAGATTTAGGGCTTAATCCGGTGATTTCTTCATCATTATATTGCCAATCGCATAAATAATGAAACCCTGTGTCTGTATTAGTTGTTGTCACTATCATACTTGCATTTACAATGCTATCTCCTTCTTTTACAAACGGGATTAAAAATATATCCGGTTCATTTTGGTTCTGAACACCTTCATTTTTACCTATGTTTTTTTCTTCAATTGATATATCAATTGCTTTGTTCCATATTGGAAATCCAATTCTTTTAATCGTTGTCTCTATAAAACTATCTTTTTCATTTTTCTTTTTAATAAAATTGACAATTGCCTTTTCCTTAATACTACTACTACGGTTTTGTGTGAAAAATTTTTTTTCATTTATGTCCAATTTAGATTTATTTACAAAGTCATCTTTCTTACAGGAAAAAAGAACAACGAGAAGGCCGAAATAAACAAAGGAGAATAATGGTCTTCCTAAAGTTTTCATGTTTTAATAATTTAATATAATTACTACCTTCAGAATTTAGGGTGCTGTGTCGGATTTTTCCACCAGGGCACAAATGCATAAATTAGGTCATATATGACCTAATTTATTTTAATAAAATATTTGAGTCTTGCTTAGTGAAAAATGAGCAGGCTAAATTTCTAAAAGCATTTGGTGAACATTTGCGGCTAACCCGAAAAAAACATGGGTTTAGCCAGGAGCAGCTTGCACATGAATGTGAAATAGAATTAAGGCAATTGGGGAGAATTGAAAGAGGAGAAATTAATACCGGTATTTATTCCATTGCCATTATATCGTCTGCTTTAAAAATTGATATTAAGGAACTGCTCAATTTTGAAATTGATTTTTAATCAAAGTATATTCTTATAAAAAAGCAGTTCAACTATAAAATTGTAGGAGACCCTTTTTTACCAACGGCCTTTAAGCAACCAACGCATCATCAAAAAGTTTTCTCCCTAATTCCCGTACTCACATAAAAACTTAATGCGCATTAATTTGAGTTGTTCCCAGTTGTAATTGCTGTCGGCCATTTCCTGCTGTGCTACTTGTAGCGAAGAGGTTTCGCAGCTTTTAAAATAATCTATAATTTCTTCCTGGTCGTATTCGTCCACCATTTCATCAATAGCGTAGTTGAGGTTGAGTTTGGTGCCACTGGCAACAATGGTTTCCATTTCTTCCAGCAGTTCATCAATGCGTAAATCTTTCCCTTTGGCAATGGTTTCCAATGGAATTTTTTTATCTACATTTTGAATAATAAAAATTTTATTATTGTTTCTATTGGCTACCGATTTCATTACAAAATCGTCCGGCTTTATAATATCGTTTTCTTCTACATACCCAGCAATCATGTCTAAAAATGGCTTGCCATAGCGTAAAGATTTTCCTTTGCTTACGCCGCTAATTTTTTCCAATTCAGCCATACTGGTGGGATACATGGTAGCCATATCTTCCAAACTGCTTTCAAGAAAAATAACAAAGGGCGGCAGGTTTTTTTCTTTGGCCACTTTTTTGCGAAGGTTTTTTAGCATTTCCAGCAGCTTTTCATCGGCGGCACTTGTGCCGGCAGCCGCCTGCTCTACAGATTCATCATCGGCATTGGCATCTTCAAATAAATTGTTGAGCACTATTTTAAAGCTCGTTGGTTTTTTTAAAAACGCTTCGCCTTTTTTGGTGAATTTTAAAACACCGTATTCCACAATATCTTTTTCAATCAAGCCGGCCAACAGCATTTGCCTTATGAGGCTGTTCCAAAAATTTACATCTTTATCGTTGCCGGCGGCAAATACATCTAATTGCTCGTGCCTATACATGGTTACCTGCGTGGTGGCTTTACCGAGTAAAATAGTGTTCACATAATCTATGGTGAAATGTTCGCCCAATGCTTGGATGGTTTTTAGCACTGTAACTGCTTCTGCCTTTGCTTCAATTTTTTCTTTAGGGCTTAAGCAGTTGTCGCAGTGGCCACAGCTTTTGCTGTCGTCAAAATCTTCACCAAAATAAAACAGTAAAGTTTTGCGGCGGCAAATGCTGCTTTCGGCATAAGAAACGGTTTCGTTGATCAATTGTGCGCCTACCTCTCTTTCGCTTAATGGTTTGTCTCGCATTAGGTGCTCCAACTTGCTCACATCTTTGTGCGAATAATACAGCACACATTTTCCTTCTAAACCATCACGGCCTGCACGCCCGGTTTCCTGGTAGTAATTTTCAATTGACTTAGGTATGTTATAGTGAATTACAAAACGTACATCGGGTTTATCTATTCCCATGCCAAAGGCAATGGTGGCTACAATTACATGCACGTCTTCATTTAAAAACTGGTCTTGCCGCTTTGCTCTCAATTTTGCGTCTAACCCTGCATGATAGGCCACGGCAGAAATACCATTGGCATTTAGCATAGCCGCAAGCTCTTCGGTGGTTTTTCTGTTAAGCGTATAAATAATTCCACTCTTGCCTTTGTGCTGTTGAATAAAACGAACAATGCTTTTATTGGTTTGGTCAACATTTATTTTGGGCTGAATTTCGTAGCTAAGATTCGGTCGGTTAAAGGAGGATATGAATACATTGGGCTCACGCAGGCCCAAATTTTTTACAATATCATTTTGAACTTTTGGAGTGGCAGTGGCAGTAAGCGCAATTACCGGAACATCGTTGTTAATCATTTCCATCATTTCTCTTAGCCTGCGGTACTCCGGCCTAAAGTCGTGGCCCCATTCCGAAATACAATGCGCTTCATCTACCGCAAAAAACGAAATATTGAGGTCTTTAAAAAAATCAATATTGTCTTCTTTGGTAAGTGTTTCGGGTGCCACATAAAGCATTTTAGTGCGGCCACTCAGCAAATCGTCTTTTACTATTTTTTGTTGTCCTTTATTGAGTGTGCTGTTTAAAAAATGCGCCACATCGTCTTTACTGCTGTAACTCCTTACTAAGTCAACCTGGTTTTTCATTAAAGCAATTAGCGGTGAAACCACAATTGCAACACCCGGGCTAATTACTGCGGGCAATTGATAACAAAGGCTTTTGCCGCCGCCGGTGGGCATTATTACAAAAGTGTCTTTGCCCGAAAGCAGCGATTCAATAATTTTTTCCTGTGGGCCTTTAAATCCGTCAAAGCCAAAATGATTGGCCAATTCCTTTGTGAGATTGGGTATGGGAGCAGTAGATTTATTGTTTGCTGTTTTTTTTGCTGTGGTTTTTAATGCCTTTGCAGCAGTTGCTTTTTTAGTGGTTGCTTTCGCAGTTTTTGTAGTAGCCATAATGTTTCACCCTCTCTTTGAAAATATTGGATTTCGCCGGTATTTACCCTTGTTTTTAAAGGGCAACGAAGTTAATTGAAAGCCGCTTCTTCGTCAAAGAAAACAGCTTGTATTAACAAATTGTTTAAGTTTAAATTGCCTATCAAGTTA
>DEHT01000026.1:0-3299 GCA_002352045.1 Chitinophagaceae bacterium UBA2793
GGTAAGGTCTGCAACATAGGCGGTGCCGGCGGCAGTTGATTTGAGGGCTAATTGCCCAAAGGTTGGGTTGGAAGTTGATACGGTGTTAAAAGTTCTGTTGTTGCCTAAAAAACTTAGGCCACCTGTAATATCGAGGGTATCATTAGTTATTACAGATAATAGGTTTACGTTGTTATTTATTATAAGATTTTTTATTGAATGTTCATCAAATATAAAACCGGCAATTAATTGCGTACCCGATATACCGTTAAGTTCGAGTGTACCATCTTTAATATCAAAAATTCCTCTGTTAAAAATGCTGCCGGCAACTCTAATTAAGCCTGTGCCTGTTACATTTACTGTTGTGTTATGATGCAGTAAACTAATATTACGGCTATGAGCAATGCTACCTGATGGTATAATAGGTAAATCGGTATTGCCACCAACTACTTTATGTCCTCTTAAAATATATGCATCAATTGAGTTTGTGGGTACTACCCCGTTATCCCAGTTTCCGGGTTTATTCCAGTCATTATCTATTACACCAATCCAGGTTCCGGGAGAGGTTCCTCTTGGCAATTCATACGCACCAATATCGGGTGTAGCTGCAGGTAGTGAATTGTCTCTTGGCACTCCATTAAAATCATCTGCGGTAACTGGAGTCGTTCTCAAAGCCTCGTTATTGCATACTGATCCGGTTTGAATATTTAAATCGAAACCGGCTGCTGTTCCGGTAGCATTTACANNCAGGCCGGAAGTGTATAATATCCGGTTCCATTATATGCACCTGCGAAATTATCGGGGCCGGTTGCATATAAATTGTTATAGTTACTTGTGATACCGGTTGTAGCTGTACCAGCATAATATACTGCCGTATTTAAACCAATGCCGCTTGTTGAATATTGCCTAACATTTACAAGATTATTATTTTGGTAGTAACGATTTACAGTAGTTGCCGAGCCATACAAGCATGATGTAAAGGAGGCCGCATTTGCGTTTACGCCCGATCCACCAATATATACACTATTGTGATAAAAACGATTGTTGGCGGTAGTAGAAGCATTCCAAATTCCAAAAATTACCGAACCCAATGAAATGGAATTTCCCAATTTATCAATTCCAAGCCTTATAGCATTATTTTGATAGGTAGCTCTTCCCGTCCTTACAAACATTCCCACTACTTGTGCAGCAGGGTTAACAGTGTTTTCAATGGAATGAATTTTATTTTTTTCTACAATATTGTTAGTGTTTGGCAATGATAAATCCATAGCATAAATACTGGCATTATTTGCACCCGGGTTATTGGAAAGTGAATGAATATTATTGCCGGTGATGGTATTAACTCCCGTACTTCCATCAACATTTATTGCACTCAAAACTACAAACCCAGTATAATTAGAATTACTGTTTACATTTTGAATAGTATTGTTGGTGATAGTTGTATTTGCAAGATCAGTTTGAATGAGATAGGAAGTATAATTACCGGTTTGATTAATATTAATAGCCCCTGCCGCTGTAGGTCCTCCAATCGTGTTGCCTGAAATGGTTTCTAATAGGCCGGTCTGGGTTGTAGCACTAATAGCGGTAAAGCCCGAACGGGTTCCACTACCCTGTATTGTAATACCTCCAATATTATTATTGTTGATAAAATTTGAACTATTACTATAATCAAAAATACCATATACTCGTGCTGTGTTATCAATGGTGGATGCCTGGTTGATAGTAATGGATGAGGATGTTAAACTACCAATGGTATTTCCGGTAATAGTGCCTACATCAAACCTACCAGAGCCATAGCTCCCCAACATTATTCCTATAAAACAAGACTCCAATGTGTTGGTTGAGTTTCTATTGGTTGATTGAGTAAAGCCGGCAATCGTATTGTTTTGTATAGATGTAGCAGTTGTTGTACCAACTCCCAAAATTTCAATTCCTCTAATTTGGTTATTTAAACCGAAGCCTATACCAGAAATATTTGTATTACCTGTACCAGCGTTATTGGCGAATCCTATAATATTATTTGAAATATTAAAATTATGACCATATCCAGAAAATATATATGGAGAAACTTTAATTCCAGTGTATGTTAAATTGCTGGCTGTAAAAGTTCTTGTTGACGTTTGATAAATTCTATTATTAGTAATAGTCCAATTATGATTTCCCCATTCAACAAAAATTCCGGTAGAATTTAATGTAGGGNNTAAAATTATTAGTAATAGTTATTCCACTGTTCATACGATCTACACTCGAAGTAGTGCCGGAAGAATAAATAGCATTAACGGGCAAATTGCTTCCAGCCGGGCCTATATTACAACTTGAAATTGTATTTCCATCGTTTCCAGTTCCACCTGGGACTCTTCTTGTACCAAAATAGATAACACCTCCGTATAAATTAGGGCAGGAACCTAAAATAGTACAATTGGTTATAGTATTATTTTGTGCATCATCTTCAAAATTGAATACGCAGGGAAAATTGGTTCCTGTTGATGTATTAATAAAAGTAAAGCTATTGCCGCCTGTATTTATTCCGTTGAATACCACAGCATCTGCACCAAAAAGATTAATCATAGAACCATTTACATTTCCTGTAACAGTTCTATTGCCTGAAGGATTTACTGTAAAAGAAGTCCAATTTTGCCCATTTAGTGCATTTGCACCATTTTCATTAGGTACATCTGCTGTTATTAAAATTGCAATAGTTGTACCACCCAAGGATTGACCATTCAAAGCAGCAAAAACGCCTCCGTTACGTGTAAGAGAAGAATACGTTCCATTTATCCCTCCCGGGTTTGTACTTACATTTAAAGTTATTTGTGCAGATAGATTTAAATAAAACGCAGTTGTTAAGAATGTTGTTAGTACTAAGTTCCTGCAAAAAATTAGTAACCTTTTTGAGTGTAAATTTCTTTCCATGCATTTAAATTTAAAATGAACATAAAAAGTTTCATACCAATGAATGCATTAATACTCTTGTCTAATTTGTATAAACGATTATATCATCGGCATAATACGATACGAACACCATCATAAATATTAATCCGTTTCGTATTACAAGAATAATTGGATATCCTAATTTAGAACAATTTTGGGTAAAACAAAAACCCCGGCTAAAATTGCCGGGGTTGTTTTTATGCACATACTGTTTAATCTTACTCTACCATCACCTGCTCTACCGCTACCCTGTCTCCATTTTTATTAAACACTGCCAATCTGTATGCACCACCTGCTGTTGACGGATGCAATGCAATGGTTTTTATTAAACTGCCGCTGCTAACGGTTACGGAGCCACGATAAATTTCACTACCATTGTTGTTGGTAAG
>DEHT01000026.1:3354-27075 GCA_002352045.1 Chitinophagaceae bacterium UBA2793
TCACGGGTAAGGATGCCGCTAAAGTTTCTGCTATCGGCGCTTCTTTCTACTTCGTAGCGAACAATATTTACTTCGTTGGCCACTTTCCATTGTACATCTATGCTTCTGTCGGCATTACGCTGAGCAGCAACCTGTACAAAGGTTACGGGCAATACCACCTGCGATGGTTGGAACACCATTAAGAACCTGTTGGCTGCTTTGCTGCCTGCATCGGCAGTGGTGCTAAAGTTTACAAAGCTGCTATCGGTAAGGCTTACCGGTGTGCGAGTATGCAGGTAATTATCTATCAACTCTGCACGCAAATGTGGCGCATGTATATTTTGAACCGATACACCCAATTTAAAATTACCCGTAGGCAACCCACTCATATTGTAATACAAAGTATCCGTTGCTTTTAGCGACGACCTGGCTTCTACTATCAACGATTTATTGAACCTTTTTAGCCCAAAGTTGATATAGCTGTTGTTAATTTTTTCTGCATCATTCATATCTACTTCATCGCTGTAAATATCATCAAACACTACCCTGTTGCCATCATACATACGGCCATCGGTGGCATATAAATGCGTACTCAGCATTGATACCTGCGATGGATCTACATTGTTAATGGTTTCGGGGCTGCCGCCTCTTTGCACCTGCCGGCTGCTATCTACCTTCATGTCTTCGTTGAAGGCAATAATGGGGTTTGCCACTGTAGTTTGTACATATACAGCATGGCCACTTTGTATATTGGGGAAATTACCACTGTTATATATAGCGCCTCCACCCGGAGTAACTACACTACCTGTTGGCGCCGATATGGTTTGATACCCGCCTACTCCATAGTGGCCCCATAATGTAGGATCCCATACCCAAATATGTGGTTGCAGTTTGCTATTGTTGCCATGGGTGGTTACCAACTTATTTATTTGAATGGCCGATGCATACGGATTGGCCAGGGTAACCTTTGTATTGGCTGGGGCCGTTACACTCAGTGAGGGCACATTGGTTGCATCGTAAATAGTACCCTTTCCTCTAAGCGTAGTGATACTGCCGGCCGGGCCTGGGGCAATGCCACGATCGCCCCGCACAAATATAAAAAAGCCTTGAGGGCGGTTGGCTAATTCTGTGGTAGAATTAAAAACGCCTACCCAGTTACCGGCGCCTCCGCTCAAATTATGATCCCACCATTTTAAAGAATAACCGGGTGTAGGTGGAGGAACATCTAATCCTACAGGTGCGGGTGAAGCGGGCCCTGTAATTCTTGTACCAAAACCATTGCTGGTAANNTACCGGCAGGGTTATCATATTCCAGTTTTGGAAATGCCTTATTATTCTTTCAACCGTAAACCTGCCGCTAATGCTGTTGCCGGTATTCAACATACCAACAGAAGCTGTTTTGTTAAGAGTTGATTTAAGGGTAATATTATCCCCCGTATTTAAACCGGCNNTGCCTACAAAATTACTACCCGAAATAGTTTGTGTAGCACCATTCATTTCGATGGTACCATCGTTGGCGTTGATGGCGGCATTACTGGTTATACCACCTTCAATTCTTAATATACCATCGTTTAAAATGGTAACTGATGCTGTTGGTTCCACCAACAGGTTATAAATATCGGAACTTCCTCCACTTAAAACAGGGTATGGCCTTGAGGATAATACAGGTATGATTACTGTATTGCAAGGAGTTTTACTTGGAAGTTGTTCATCGGACCAATTAGTGGCTACATTCCAATTATTGTTTGTGTTACCAGTCCAAACATTTTTCAAACCGAGTTTTACAACAGCAGAAGTATCTTCACTACAAGCAGCAGTATTTTGAGCAATTACTCTATAATATCTTGCACTTGTTAATGCAGGATAAGAATAGCTGGTAGTATAAGGTCCGCCTGCAACATTTGCCCAACCATTAATTCCATCTGTTGAAGATTGCCAGGTATAAATAGTACCTACCGAACCGCTTACAGATATAGAGCCGGTTGTATTAAAACATGCAGACAAAACCGATGATGCAAAATTCCCGGATTCTGAAGCAGGGATTACAGTTATACTTACATTTTTAGTTTGCGGAGCACAACCTGTGGATGTGATACTATAATTATAAGTTCCGGCTGCAGCAAGTGTTGGTGTTCCACTAATTCTAAAATTACGGCCATTCCAATAAGTGCTTACGCCGGGAGGTAATGAACCACTGGTATTTGGAGGATTTCCATCCCCACCAATTTCATACATAATTTCTGCAATTGGTGTTCCTGCACAAACACTGTTTTGAGTTGCTGTTGCAGGGTCGGAAATTAAATTAAAAAATGCTGTTAATGTGCCAAACGAAATATCATCAATGCCAAAATCGTTACCTCCTAAATGGTTTTTAAGGTTTCTAATTTCTACCGTAGCACTGGTTGCAGAACCTGAATTCCAGGAACCATGAAATTTTTTCCAATTATTATTAGCCGCTGATGAACTTTCATTTCCGGCTGTTAAAGCTAGTGTAGAACCAACATTTTGTCCATTAATTCTAAACCTTAATTCACCATAAGGTGGTACTGCATTCAAACTAATTCCCCATGCTGAAAAATAATATTCCGTATTTGGTTGAATAGGAATATTCGCATTCTGCCAAATCAATGTGAGGCTATCATACCCATTTACCAACATAAAATTACCGGTTCCGGTTCCAAAAGTGTGGTCGTATCCAAAAAAACGATTATGATAGTATTTTCCATCTGTACCTACACCATAATGAACTTCGGGCCAAAGTGGATTATTTTGTGAAGGTGGATTTTGAGTAATTAAAACAGGTGATGGGTTCACATAAGTATATCCTGTAGAGAAACCAGTGTTACCCAATTCAAAATTTCCATTGGTTGTAAGCTCCTGGGCAATGCTAATGGAACCCGTTGCCGGACAATTTCCAGAGGCTGCTTTTGCCGAAACAAAATAGCTGCCCGATACATCTACATCAATATAATTTGCCGATACATATCCTCCAAGAGGAGTAGTATTGGTTCCGGTAGAGCCGGTATTCCAAATCCAGTTGCCACTATTAATAGTAACTGTTGAATGAGCCGAAATTCTTACTTTATTAGGAACTGAACAATAGTCGGCTTTCATATAAATTACCGGTGATGGATTGACCAATAAATTTGCACTTGCTGTAGTTTGACAACTAAAAGCATTAGAATTAATGGCAGTATAAGTTTGAGTGCCTGTCGAGGAAGGTTTTACAAAAACTGTAGAAGCAGATGCACCATTTATATATGGAACAGTTGCAGCAGGGTCTGTATAAAGATCAGGAGAAGGTGCCCATTTTACATTAGTTGAATTATTGACTATGGTATAATTAATAATAAGTCTGCAAAATCTTAATTGACCTACATCCCAACCACCTTTGTCTCTTATGGAGAAATACCAGTTTCCATTTGCACTTAATGAAGAGCTGCCATATAGGCCATCAAATGTAAATACATTGGATGTATTAGCAGGTACACTAGTAGCTCCAATTATACTGGCAACAGCTGCCGGAGAGTAAGGGTTGTTGGCAATATATGGTGCAGAGCCGGTAGAAATAGAGTTAGTTGCATTACTACTTACCATAGTGTAAGCCGGAGTACTTGTACCAAAATTGTCTCCATCATTACCACTTTGACCGTTAAAGATATTCAACACATTTCCATTGGGACCCTTTAAATTCATAATCAAATCGCCAACATAAGGGTGTGTAATGTAAAATTCAAGAGAAACACTTGTAATGGTTGCTCCGGCAGGTACGGTTGTAACCCTAAATAAATAACTTGTACCAACCGTATTATTATCAGGTATTCCTTGGTTGATGGTTCCTGAGCTTACGGTTGCATTTCCCGGAGTAGTACTCGGAGGAGTGGAGGTTGCTGTTAATGCAATTACCGATCCCTGGCATACTGTGGCTGCTGCTGGTGTAACAGCTATTGCAGCAGGTAATGGATTTACAATAATATCCACTTCGCCAATCATTGTTTCAATACAAGGTGTTAAAGTAGCCTGCGCAGTATATGTTCCCACTACTGTTTGATTTCCCCAACTAATTGCCGACCCTGTTGTTCCTGGTATTGCAGATCCTACAGGTGTACCATCCCGATATAATTGGTACGAAACACCGGTCTCAGAATTACTAAGTCCAACCGGATGCCCTGCTCCACCACTGCAATAACTTCCGCCTCCTGTAATATTATAGCGACTGGGTGCATCTGCTATTATAACAGTTTTTGATGATGATGTGTAGGGAAGACAACCACCTAATGCCGGTACATTATACACTACGGTATAGGTGCCAATATTACTTGATAATAAATTTATTTCACCTGTAGAAGCATTTAAAGCGAGTCCCGCCGGAGAGGATGTAAATGTGCCTCCGGTTGTAGGCGTTCCAGATATAGTAGGTACCGGATTGGTGCCCGATTTACAAAATGTAGAGGAAGAATAATTGAATTGTGCACTGGGTTCTGGCGTTACATTTAAGATAAAGCTGCCAGACATATTTGTAGCGCATCCCGAAGTAGCCACTACAGTATATGTACCGGCAATATTATACAAACCAGGGAAATTAAATGCTGCGCCTGTTCCTGTAAAAACAGCACCAGCAACAGGTGTTCCATCTCTGTACAATTGATAATTAATTCCGGATACAGAACCATTTAATCCAATATTTACACCGGAAGAATTTGAACAAATAGGGCTAGTTCCTGTATGAGTTAAGTTAAACACTGTATTTCCTGTTATTACCTGTATTTGAATAACCACATCGGTTTGTCCGCAACTGTTGGATGCTCTAATAGTATAATTCGTAAGAGGAGAATTTACAGTAGGTGTACCACTAATGGTACCGGTAGAACCATCTATAGTTAAGCCGGCAGGTAATGATGCTGCTGTAAAAGTAGTAGGCAGGCCACCTGTACCTACTGTGGGTTCATTGGGAGTAATTGAAGAATTTAAACAATAGGTAAATGGTCCTCCGGCATAGTTAAACGAAGGTTTATCGGTAACGGTAATTGTACCACCAATTGTAGGATTAACACAGGGGCTGTTTCCGGTTAAATTTATGGTATAGTTATATGTACCCACCGCTACACCGACATCAGGTGTTCCGGAAATGGTAAATGTTCCGGAGCTATAAGTACCGGTGATTCCTGCAGGAAGACCGGTAGCGGTAGCACCTGTGGCGCCTCCGGTTATAGTAAATACAGCATGAATGGTAGATGGGGCTACGGTTTTACAAACAGAAAAATTATTTGTATAACCCGAGTTGATGGTAATATTTGCCTGGGCCACTACAATTACTGTAACAGATTGGCATGGGCCAGTAGTACCACAGGAACCCGAAGGAAATTTGTCTTTTACTTTTACTAAAAAAACAGTAGTTCCTGCACCTGTTGGGGTAAATGTATATTCGGCATTTGTATTAGAATTTATATTTTCTGCTACAGAAGTGCAGGTAGCTTTAGTCCACTCCCATTCCTGGTCTGCGCTTATGGCACCACCAGTTTGCCTAAGCGTTACTTCGGTTCCGGCACAAACTGTAAGAGATGTATTTGTATAGTTGGCAGTAGCTCCGGTGGGCGGTTGGCAAGCACCACTTACGTTTACCATATAATCTTCAGCCTGTCCATAGGTAACATCAGAGCAGGCATTTGTATAATCATAGTAATTTTTCACCACACGCATCATGGTTTTTCCCAATAGAACAGTAGGTATATTTGGTACGGTAATATTTATTGTAGCAAAAGCTGCATCGGTACCGGTAGAGTTTGTAATGCTTCCGATATCAGTTCTTTCTGCTGCGGAGAACACTCCATCCTGATTCCAGTCGAAATAAACTCTAAAGTAATTGGTATAGTCTCCATCGGTATTCCCTTTAACCGTTATTGGGTAAGTTGTGCCTTTAGCAACATTAGCAGATAGGCTGCAAAACCGTTCAAGAGCTGGGAAAACCGGGCTATCACCTACAGTCGGATCAGTAGTGTTATTAATTCCGGCAAAAGTTACATTGGTTATAGGCTCTACAGTAGTATAATTTTTGTTGCAATAACCATAAGGCGCACCATTATAGGTAATAACTACTTTTCCATGCCCACCATCACCTCCTTCATAATTTCCTGTTGTCGGCGGGTCTGAACGGCGGGCTCCGCCACCGACACCACCGGGTTGCATACCATCGGCTCCATCGCCATTGGCACCGCTTTGTCCATTACCACCACTGCCGCCGTTTACCTGGGGAAAAGGACCCAATGCAGCAATTGCTCCTGTTGCACCGGATCCACCTACTGCACCATTAAAATTTGGAGCGCCGGATGCAGCGCCACCGCCACCATACAAAGTTGAGCTACCATTGGCTCCATTACCCCCAATAGTACCCCAGCTACCAGTTTCAGTGTCTAACACATATCCTCTTTCACCACCACTGCCGGTAGGGTTACGTAAGCCAGCTTTACCACCACCCACTCTTAAATAAAAACCGGAATGGCTATTAAAAGATGAGCTATCACCATTACCGCCATTGCCTACACCGTTGCCATAATTGCTGCCATTTTTTCCACCCTGGCCACCGGCCCCAACCTTAATAGTAAAAACCTGATCAGCAACAAAAGGTACAGCCGCATTCCAAATAAATGCTCCGGAACCGCCTCCACCGCCCACCCTATAATCATTTACTAAATTTAACTGTGCCCCTCCGCCGCCACCTCCGGCGCCCCATACATACACTTTTACGTTGGTAGCACCACAAGGCACTTTCCATGTAAATGTACCGGGAGTATTAAACTCTACTATTCTGTCCTGTGCATATAATTGCCCACAAAAAACTACTGAAATAAAAATGAAAAATAAAGCTGCAACAAATGAAAATGCAGTTTGGTTGGTTTGAGGTAAAGTTTTCTTCATACAGCCGATTTAGGTCAATTGTTATAAATGTTTTAGCCCAAAAAACATTTGGGATAATTGGCATTTCATATTCAACTGGAAAAATTGGAGGGTTAATCGGTGTAGGATACCTGGAGTAATTAGGATTGTTACGTACAAAAATAGTATAATTACTACAAAAAAATATACTCCCTACGGATTATATATAAAAAAAATTGCCCGGCATACTCATCCCGGGCAATAATTCAAAATGGCTATTCAAAGCATCCCTCTACTTTAGTGGGGATTGAGAGCTATTTTTTAGCATCCGAACATTTTTCAGTGTTTAAAAAATTGGTATATCGTTTTTTAGTGGAATACACTTAGGGAATAAGTATATTTTCACTAAAGACAACCTCTGCTTTATCACTATTAATCAAAACTTTATAATTTCCGGTTGCAACCGTTGGAAGTATAGATATAGCCTGGGTTGTATAGGGTGCAGTAATGGCTATTCTTTCGGTTTGAATCATTTGGCCATTGTTTGCCATTATTACAACAGCGTAATTTCCCAACGCCTGGTTAGTAAAACGAATATTTAGTTGGCGAGCCACTACCGGGTTTATAATGGAAATTGAAGCTTGTAATTTAGCCGAAGCAATTTTTACAATAGGGCTATAAACAACCTCTGCCCCCAGGCCCAATGCTTTAATTCTATAAAAATTTTCTTTATCCATTGGCAATAGATCTGTTTGTTGATAGTTGGCGGCGCCATTTGCAGATGTAGAACCTATTGAAACAAAATTGCTGCCATTGCTGCTCCGCTCCACTTCATACTGCACCATATTAATTTCGTTGGCTACGCTCCAGTTAATTGTATTGCTTTTATCGGCATTTGCCCGGGCACTAATTTTCACAAAGTTTACCGGTAAAACGGTAGCGGTTTTAAATACCAACATAAATCTTGAAGCTGCTTTGCTGGCAGCATCATTATTTACAGTAAAGTTGTAAAAGCTGCTATCTGTAAGGCTTACAGGAGTACGGATTTGAAGATAATTATCTATCAACTCTGCCAACAAACCAGTATTGCTTAAATGCATTGGAGCAAAACTCAGGCGATAAGGTTGATTGCGGAGGTTGCTCATATTATAATAGATGGTATCATTGGCCACGGGTGGTTTACGGCCTTCAACTATCAACCTGCGGGTATTAGATAGGATGCCAAAATTTTCGCCACTGTTTAAAATTTTAGAACCATCTTCGGCACCCAACTGGTTGGTATATTGTGCATGATATAAAACCCTGTTTCCATCTAATAATGTACCGTCGCTATTGTGCAGCATGGTACTCAACATGCTGGGCGTTTCTCCTTCTGTTCTGCTGAGCAACCTGCTACCGGATGTTTTATGCGATTCACTAAACGAAAGCGAAAGCGTTCCTGCCAATAACGGTTCTACATATACTGCCTGCCCCGATTGTATGTGCGTATAATTGGTTCCTACATTGGCCTGACTGTACAGACCCGTACCCGGTGTAATAATACCATCGGTTGTGATATACTGATAGCCTCCTACCGAATAGTTTCCGGTAAGAGTTGGATCCCATACATGAAAGCCTGCTTTTATATTGGTAGCATCGGCATACAATTTTGCAAAATCAATGGCAGATGCATAGGGGTTTGCAAAGGAAACAGAAGCAGTTGCTGCCAGCCCGCTACGGGTAAATGCTACAGGCGGGTTGGCTCCTGAAAAAATTTCTCCCTTTGCTCTTAAGGTAGTAATACTTCCTGCTGCACCGGGGCCATAGTTTCTATCGCCTCTTGCATAGGTAAAAAAGCCATCACTTCTATTGGCTGCTTCGGTAAGCGTATTGGTAACCATGGTGAATGCCTGGGTTACAGGATTCCACCACTTTACAGAGTTGCCGGGCGAATGTGCATCTAACCCATTAGCACCACCGGGCCCGGTAATTTGTGTACCCATACCTGCTACAGATGGGCCAACTAATCCGTTTTCCTGCCAGGTAGTACGCAACGAGCCTGTATTACTCAAAGGCACTGCTAACAAATTCCATTTTTGGTAATGCTGAATAAACCGCTGCACTTCAAAACGACCGCCATTACTGTAATTGATAATAGCAGTTGCGGGCAACTGCCCTACCGACGCAGTAGCAGCAGCAGTGGATAGTAAAATAATATCACCGGTTAAAAACAGCCTTGCATTAGCAGACAGGTTAATTTCATTTACAACAGACAGGTTGCTGAGAACCGTTAGCCCGGAGGCATGTGTATTATTGTTTGTAATGTTATAGAATGTAGCGGGAGTAGTAGCGCTATATGATTGTGCATTGGCGGCAGCATTAAAATATACGGTACCATTATTATGAATAAAGTTTGCCGATCCGTTTATTGCTAAATTTCCATTGAGGTTTAAAATTGCCGGTGCAGTTTTATTACCTGTAATGGATAAATACAGGTTGCCATAATCCACATCGGCATAAATTCCCTGCTCTCCACCATAGTTGTAGTAGGTATTACTATTGGCTGCAAAAACTTTTGAATTAAAATTGGCCGGAAAATTATTATTGAAGCCCGCACCGCCGGCATTGCCTCCTACAGAAAGATTGGCATTAGAAGCCAGTGTAAATACACCCCCCGGATTAGTTCTGTTAGCAGTGTTTGTTTGTAAATTCATGCTTGCATAGGGCTCTACGCTAAGGTTTCCTGCAATGCCTGCAACACTTGCATTGAAAGTTTTATTACTCAGCACCGGCATACTATTTCCTACACTCAATACCAAATTACCATAAGTTACAAAAGGAAAAATGGTTTGATGTATGCCGCCATTACTATTATAGTTAACCGTACTGCTTTGTATAAAGTTGTAATTGGCAAAGTTTGCCGGAAAATTGTTTCCTGCATAGCCGGCATAAGTAACTCCACTGTGTGTAACATTACTTGTGGTACCTGCAACATTTAGTTGTGCTGTTGCATCCATTGTAAAATTGCCGTTAGCAGTTGCCGTATGTTGGCTTAAACCTGTGCCATTGGGCAGGTTAAGAATTGCACCGCTTTTGATGGAAAGATTACCACCTGCAATTCCGGTTTTTAAAGCACCTGCATCACCGCTTAAATTAAGAATTGGAAAACTGGTGCCTGCCTCTCCCACTTTCATATTTTGAAAAAGTAGCCTAAGGCTTGTATTATTATTGGAAATATTGTTTACAAGTGATTGTGTGATTGCTCCATTTTTTTCAAATACATAAGTTCCATTGGGTGCAGCATTTGCATACTTATTAAAAGTTACATTGCCCCAAAAATAAAAGGTAGGTGCGCCGGCATCGGAACCAAATACACTCAACTGTTCATCATTTAAGCCGCCAATGGTAGTGTTGCCATATACATTTAAAATACTATTACCAATACTATTGAAGTTTATACTATGAGCATTAAGGGTATTACCGGTTGCTAAAAAATCGGTACCATTATCGGCACTCATGTTTACATCTTCCTGAACATTTAAAACATATCCATTATTCAGCAATCGCATTTGCTTTCGGCGTAAAGCTGTATAAGCGCCGGCGTTGCTAAAGTTGCCATTGATGGTAAGACTTTTAATATTAAAGTTGGCATTGATAATAGAAGAAGCAAGGTCAATATCGTTTCCACCATCAGCACTATAATTGATGGTTACATTGGTACAGGTAGAAGGCACTATTGCCGGAGACCAGCTTGCCGGGTTGTTCCAGTTTTTAGTTTCATTTGCAGTGAGGGTCATGGTAGCAAATTCGTTGCAGGTACTGGTTGTAATACATGCATTGGCAGTGCCTGTACTGTAAAAAGGAGTTCCTGTACAATTGGCATTATAGGCATATACCCAAAAACAATATTCGGTTGCCTGAAAAATATTGGTTGCAGAAAAGGAAGTGGCTGTACCATTGGCAATAATGGTGCCACCCAAAGCATTGGAACCTATTGGGTAGGTTACACCATTCACCGGGGTTATGGGTGCCGTTGCTCCGGTTGTTTGAATTACCAGGTAGCCCGATGCGCCGGAGCCTGTAAAGCTTCCATTAATGGCAAAAGATGGCGTAGTAATAAAATTTAGATTTAATGCGGTGGGATTGCCGGGAGTAGTACAGGCGGGAGGTTGCTCCACCATTAATAAATAATCTTCTGCCTGGCCAGTGCCACTACTTTGGCAAGGGCCGGTAGCATATCCACCTCTGCGTTTAATCACCCTCATTCTAGTAGTACCGGATAATGCAGTAAGTGGAACCGATATGGAACCATTTACGGAGCCGGTACCCGATAAGCTTCCAATATTATAAATACCGTCATCGGTTAAATCGCCATTTTGATTCCAGTCTATAAAAACATTATAGTAATCTACATTGCCGGGGCCACCATTCCCATTACCCGAAATATTGATTGTGTAGGTTGAGCCCATGTTTACAGTACCCATATTACAAAATTGTTGCCAGGGTTCTGTGCCGGTATTGGAATGATTGATTCCGGCAAAAGTTACATTTGTAATAGCTCTAACTGTACTGAAAGAAGGTGTACATAATGTAGGCAATCCATTGTAAGAAATTATTACCTGCCCGTTTCCGCCATTGCCTCCGGCTGCCGAAGCAAAACCGCCTACCGGTACTCTGCCACCACCGCCCCCACCACCGGGACTACTAGCATTCATTCCATTTCCATTGGCTCCATTTCCGCCATTACCGCCACCTACGGGTGCAAGGGCACCTAAAGAACCGGTAGCATTCAACCCATTTGCAGCATTACCTGCAGAAGATCCTCCGCCACCGCCTATTAAAGCAGTACCGGCAAAACCATTACCTCCATTGTAAGTAGCTGCTGTGGCTCCGGCACCTCCGGCGCCTAAACCAAAAAATCCATTGCCACCACCCATACCGGCATTTGCAGAAAACCCAAATGCACTTGAATTACCTCCATTACTTCCGGAACTGCCACCGGCACCCACAACTATTGTATAAGTTGTTCCGGGTGTTACTGCTATACCAGACTGAGTTCTGTAAGCACCACCGCCGCCACCACCACCAGCACACGGGCCAATGCCAAAACCCGTAACAGCAAAGCCGCCGCCACCGCCGGCTCCCCATATTTCAACATTTAAAGAAGTAACACCGCATGGAGCAGTCCAGGTATAAGTTCCTGCATTGCTATATTGAATTGTTTGTAATTGAGCAAAGCTTTCACCGTTGGAAAAAAATGTAAAAAGGAAGAATAAAATAAAATGATAGAAAAATAATTGCAAAGAATTGGCAAAAGCATTTGAATGCTTAGTGGGGTTTTTCATAATATAGAACTGCAACAATGCTGCGTAATGTTAGGGTTAAAGAATAACTAAGGGGTTAAAAAACCGTTTAGCAAAATGCCAAATTAGTAGGCAAACGAAAAAAAAACATTTTTAGTATCTAAAACCTGTAGTGTTATAAAAACTTAAGCTTGGCTTTTTTAAAAGCAAAGCCACGCACAAAGGTAAATGGCTGCTCTCATCCCATTTTTCAGCATCTTTAATTTGGCGCAGCTTTTTATGTTCACAAATTTTGGGGCCAGGCGAGGCAGTTCCATGCAGCATATTTAAGCGATATAAATATTGAAGTGCAATGAGAGCTAATAGCAAAACAGGTTATCAATAAATAAAAAAGCAGCAGCCCCTTTTTTTTAAAGAGGCTGCAGTATATAAATAAACACAAAGGAAAAAGCTTACATTTTTTGTACCCTTCCTACAAATTTCAAATCTTCATTTACAATTATTACCTGATACAGGCCCGAAGGTATATTTGGCATATTATTCATTTGAATAGCATTGGAACCCTTAGTTACATTGATGTTGGTAGAATAAACGGTTTGTCCTTTCATATTTACCAATTGCATAGTTGCTTTTGCACTGCGTTGTGCGCTAAAAGAAACGGTGAATGCGTGGGTAAATGGATTAGGATACAGTTCCATTCCTTTTACATCGTTGCCCAAACTCAATCTAACAATATTGCTTAAAGTAGATTTTCCATCTAAATCAACCTGGCGTAAGCGATAATATACATAACCTTGTCCGTTGATACGATCCTGGTATTGATACTTTTGAGCAATAGATGTATTTCCTGCACCTGCAATGGTTGCAATTTTATCAAATTTCAAACCATCGGTACTACGCAACAATTCAAATTCTTTATTATTGAATTCCTGGCTGGTTGCCCAATCTAATGTACTGATGCCACTATTGTATTTTCCGGTGAAAGACACCATGCTAACCGGCATGGGTGAGCAGGAAGGTACAACTAAAGTGTATTCATTAAAGAAGCCGCAAGTAGGGTTAGACAAACCTGAAGGGTCGGTTGACACCACTGCACGGTATTTATAACCATTCATTGACTGGGTAACTACCCCAATATTATAACTTAAAGAATAACTTGTACCGGTAAAAGTTGCCTGAGCAGGAGCACCAATATTGGTAAAGCTTAAACCACCATTGGTACTTACCTGGTACTGATACCAACTGTTTGAAGCGGTAGCATCCGTAACAGTAAAGAGAGCATTTACATTTGCGCCTTCGCAAAATTGTGCCGGCTGGCTAGCAACTGCAATATTTGATCCACAAAGTTGGAATGAGATATCATCAATGCCCAAATCGTTTCCACTGGCAACAGCAGTGGCGTTTATCACTTCTAAATCTACCGAACTGGTTGTAGCAACAAAACTGCCACTTACTTTTACCCAGGTAGGTGTATTGGTATATGCAATGGGGCCCGATGTTACCATTACATTGCCATTTACTCTAAAAGATATATTTGGTTCTGAACCTGCACCAGCCGAAGGGCTTGAAGCCGGAAGTAAATTAATTACCCAGGCAGAAAATTCATAGGTAGCACCAATACAAACCGGAATATTTTTAATTTTATAAAATACTGGGCTCACCGAATTGTTTGGTGCGCCATTTACAGCCATAAAATAACCACCATCGCCGGTGTGGTCCCAACCACGCCAATCGCCTTTAATACAGTTACCTCCGTTGGCATCACCAATGGTTTTTAAAATACTATACCTGCCTTCTGGCTGTAAGCCTGCATTAGCAGCAGTGTATGTATAATCTGAGCATGGAATCATAGAACCGGTACCTGCGGTACAACCTGTAAGTGCGGAACCTACATTGTTTAGAGGGCTGTAGGTATTACTACCGTTTCTTAAACAGGCGCTTCCGGAATTATTAGCAGTAATTGCCGGAGTGCTAAAGGTACCCTTGGCTCCTAATAAATTGGGGCCTTTAACACCATTACATTGTGCATTAACTTTTTGAAGGCTGGCAAAAATGGCCATTACTCCAATAAACATGTAAAACTTTTTCATTTCCTTGTGATTTAAATGTGTTCAAATAATAAATAAGTAAGCGGAAATGCAAAGGATGATTAGATAGAAACGTCTATCAGAGGAAATTGATATTAAAGTATTCAGAAAGGTTTAGGGGGCTTGCTGAATGAAGTAAGTAAGATTGAAACAGTTAATTGAGGTAAGCAATCTTTCTGTTTCTGTGTAAGACTTTGTAAAGATGTGGAATTTACGGTTACAAATGCGTTTTTACTCAAACTTTTTTTTAAAAAAAATTTAAATAGTTGAATTTCAAATATTTAGCAAGTGAAAAATTACGCCTTTTTTGGAGAGGAAAGAATGTTTTTGGTAAGATTGGTATCTATATTACGGATATCATCATCAGTGATAATGTCATTTATATCGCTCAAATGCCTGTTTATCTTTTGTTTGGTAGCTAGGTCCTGGTAACGAATTATTTCTTCGCTAACAAGGGTGGAACGAGTAGGCTCGTGCAATGATTTAGAAGTTGATTTCATGTTGCTCGTTTTAAGATGTAGTGTAGAGTGCTAAGAAATAAAAAAACTTTCTAAATTCAAAGCAGCTTTCCTATCGGTAACATTAAGTTAATATAAGCGGGGAAAATATGTGAATAAGGCTCGGGAAATTTCGATAAAAAAAATGCGATGGACAATACTCCCATCGCATTTAAAAATCACTTTATATAAATATGAATTATTTTTTCTTTTTTGGGTAAACCAATTTCATTTCTTTTACTAAGTGGCCTGCTCCCGCAAACTTGTCAGCAATAAATAATACATACCTTATATCAACCATTATATTTCTACAAATGGAAGGGTCGTAATTAATATCACTCATGGTACCTTCCCATACCCGGTCGAAATTTAATCCAATTAAATTACCATAGGCATCCAAAGCAGGGCTACCGCTATTTCCACCGGTAGTATGGTTGCTTGCAATAAAACAAACAGGCATTTTACCATTGGTACCATAAGCGCCGTAATCTTTTTTGGAATATAAGTCTCTCAGTTTTTCCGGCACATCAAATTCATAATCTCCGGGTTTGTATTTTTCCATAACACCATCAAGGTAGGTAGCATATCCGTAGTTGGCTCCATCTTTAGGAATGTATCCACCTACTTGTCCATAGGTAACTCTAAGGGTACTGTTGGCATCGGGATAAAACTTTTTTTCTTTCATTACTTCTAATTGCGCTTGCGTATAGGAACGTTGCAATTTTGCAAGGCGATTGCTAATTTCTACGGATGGTTTTTGAACGGCAGACTGATAATTTTTTTGAAGTGCCGAAAACAGTTGTACCGCTTCAAAAGCCCTAATAGAAGCTACGGCTTCTGCCGCCGGTTTGGCAAGCAATGCTTTTAAGGCTGCTTCATTATACAAATCGCTTTGGTTGTACAGTTCATTTGCCAGTATTGAAAAGTTTTGATTAACAGATTTCAGTTTTGAACTAAACTCCGGCGCTACAAATACTGCTGCCTGTTCGTTGGCATACAAAGGCATTAATGCTTCAAATAGTTTTTTGTCAACATTTACATTATACTCTCCTATCATTCCATCTATAAATGCTTTTACAGATTTTAATCTTGCATCATATCCTTTTTCTGCATTGGATTCATAAGCATTTGCCAATGCATTTAATTGCGATGCAATGGTAAACAATTCAATTTTGCTCATTATTTCGGTATAGTAATCCCTTGCATGACCATATTCTTTAAATGCATTATACTCGGTATTTAAATCCTGCAATAAACTTTTATAATTTGCAAAAGCAGGATTAGCTTCTACTCTTTGCTGAAATATTTTTTCGTAGTCTAATTTTTTGGCATTTGCATTTGTTTTAGTAAGCCCCAGTACTTCGCCCTGCCATTTTTTGTAAGCATTTTGAATGCTTGCATACTTTGCTGCATATTGAATTTTTATGCCTTCGTCTTTACGCATAAAACCATCTATTACCTGCAAGGCTTTATCTCTAATAGCAATTTTAGCAGGATCATTTACGGTTCTAATTTGCTCAACTGCTATTGCAGGCAAATATTGGGTAGTACGACCGGGGAAACCAAAAACCATGGTAAAATCTTTTTCACTAATGCCACTCATTGAAATTTTTAATGATCGTTTTGGGATGTAGGGAACATTTTCGGGTGAGTATTCTGCCGGCTGATTGTTTTTATCGGCATAAATGCGAAACATTGAAAAATCGCCGGTATGCCTTGGCCAAACCCAATTGTCGGTATCTTTTCCAAAGTTACCAATGCTACTTGGTGGAGCTCCTACCAGGCGCACATCTCTAAAGGTTTCTGTTACAAATAAAAAATATTGATTACCCTCAAAGAAAGCTCTCGTCATTACATCTTGCCTGGTTTCTTTTTTTGCATTTTTTCTGGCTTCCGATAAGTTTTTATCAATTTGGTTTTGCCTCTCCATTTCGGTCATAGAAGCTGTTACACCTGCCAATGCTGCTTTTGTAACATTATCAATGCGTACAATAAAGGTTACAAACAAACCTTTATTGGGCAGTTCTTCTCCAAAGTTTTTTGCCCAAAAACCATCTCTGATATAATTATTTTGGAGCGATGAATGATTTTGTATTACATCAAAACCACAATGGTGATTGGTTAACAAAAGACCTTTGTCGGAAATTACTTCTCCGGTACAAAAACCGCCAAAACTTACAATGGCATCTTTTAAACTGCTTTTGCTGATACTGTAAATATCCGATGCCGAAATTTTCATGCCCAGTTGCTTCATGCGAGCCTCGTTTAAGGTTTGCAACAATTGAGGCAACCACATGCCTTCGTCGGCCTTTGTAGTTTTAGTAAAAGACAATAAAAGAACAATCGAAAAAATTTTAATAAGTTTCATTTTGAAATCAGTTTTAAAAAATACAATTCAAGGATAATAATGGTTGATATTATTTTAATTCGGCACCCAACACTTCGCCATTTTCTACTTTAACTATAATGGTTTCGTTGGTATGGGTAGCCACAGAATGGCCCACATAGTCAACCGCAATTGGAAATAATTTATGGGTACGTTCCACCAGGGCAAGTGTTTGTATTTGTGCCGGGTGTGTTTCCAATAATGGCTTTAATGCATACAACATGGTGCGGCCACTATTGGCAACATCATCTATTAATAAAATATTGGCATCGTTAAAATCAATCTCCTCACTTAAACTAATTGCAGTGGGTTTGCTTTTATCCATACTGAGGGATATCAAATTTATTTTGCCATCAAAAATTTTGCTCAGCATGTTTGCAATTATTTGGGCAATTACAATTCCGTTTTCTTTAATACCTATAAGTACCAGCGAGCGCTTATTGTGATTGCGTTCTGCAATTTCCATTGCCATTCGCCTGAGTTTATTTTGTGCAATTTCCTTTGTAAGAATCATAGTAGCGAAGGTAGTAGAAAGCTACCAAAAGGGCAACTGGTAATAATTGTTATCGGTTACGGGTTAATGTATAATTTAGAAAGTTTATTATTTTTTAAAGATAGAATTGTGGTATGAGTTTAATTAGATAAATTTAAAAAATCCTCGCTACCTTAGCCGCACAACTCTTAATGCCATTATGAATTATTTTCAACAAGCTGCATTTCTTTTACTTTCTGCATTTGCAATTTGGCTTTTTGCCAAAAATATCAACCAAATTAAGAAGAACATTTTATTGGGTAGAGCTAAAGACATTTCGGGCAATAGTGCCGCTCGCTGGAAAAATGTTTTGTTACTGGCATTTGGTCAAAAGAAAATGTTTAGAAACCCCCTGGTTGCATTATTGCATTTTGTGGTTTATATAGGGTTTGTAATTATCAATATTGAAGTGCTGGAAATTGTATTGGATGGCATTTTGGGAACGCACCGTTTGTTTTTGCCTGTTCTTGGCGGCCTGTATAGTTTTTTGATAAATAGTTTTGAAATACTGGCAGCAGGCGTTATTGTAGCTTGTGCTATATTTTTGGTTAGACGAAATATTATTAAACTTAAACGGTTTATCAGTAAAGATTTGGATGGCTGGCCACGCAGCGATGCAAACTATATTTTATTTACTGAGATTATTTTAATGAGCCTGTTTTTAACCATGAATGCTGCAGACAGGGCTTTGCAACTTCAAGGTGCATTGCATTATGCAGATAGCGGCAACTTTATTGTTTCGGGAAACCTTGCATCACTTTTCGGCGAATTATCAACCAGCACTTTAATTGCTGTTGAAAGAGGTTGTTGGTGGTTGCACATCATAGGCATATTTGCTTTTTTAAATTACCTGCCATACAGTAAACATTTACATATTTTGTTAGCCTTCCCCAATGCCTATTATGCCAGACTGGAGCCCATGGGCGAAATGGAAAATATGAAAAACGTACAAAACGAAGTGTTGTACATGATGCAGCCCGAACTGGCTCCGGCTGTTAGCGATGCTACTACCCCGGTAAAATTTGGCGCCAAAGATGCCAACGACCTAAGTTGGAAAAGCCTGCTGGATGCATATAGTTGTACCGAATGTGGCCGTTGCTCTACCGCCTGCCCGGCTAATAAAACAGGTAAACTGCTGAGTCCACGGAAAATAATGATGGACACACGAGACCGCATACACGAAATAGGGAAAAATATTAAAGCAAATGGCGGAACCTTTAAACCCGATGGTAAAACCCTCGTAAACGATTATATTACTACAGAAGAGTTGCGTGCCTGCACCAGTTGCAACGCCTGCGTACAAGAATGCCCGGTTAGCATAAACCCATTGGATATTATTTTTGAGCTTAGGCGAAGCCTGGTAATGGAAGACAGTAATGCCCCACAGGAATGGAACGCCATGTTTAGCAATATTGAAAACAACTTTGCTCCCTGGAAATTGAGCCCCGATGACAGAGATGGTTGGGTAAGAGAGTTAAGTTAGTGATGAGTGATGTGTTGCAAACTACTTTTCCATTTTCAGCACTTCTTCATCTTTTATATCATGAATTTTATCGGCTGCTCCTTTCTTGTTTAAAATTTTGTAAAGCTGAACAATAGCGGTAATGATAAACACAACACCAATTACCCAATTGATATAAGCCGTACTGTTATTAATTCTTTGGGCTACAAACTTTCCGCCAAAAATAAATAATGCATTACCCATTAACGTACCCAAACCAATTCCAACAATATACCAGTTGTACTGAGCATTCACCGGTTTTAAAATGCCTTTGGTAAATAATACAGTACTCCATCCAAACCAAAAAGGTATTTGTACAGGGTTAATGGCACACATACCCATACCCAATAAAGTGCGGTGTATATTGTTTTGCAACACTACGTTTTTGGCGCCTTCATCAGGCTGCAAAGCAGCAATAATACTACCGGCGGCTAACAAAACAATTATGAACAATGTAATCCATTGCATCCATTGCATTAATTTCTCCTGTTTTCGCACCCAGTTAATACCTACCAATGAAAGTCGTACATAAACCATTTCTACGGTAAGCGAACCCAATACAAAAAGTAAAGCATTTTGTACACTCTCCTGTATGCCAATTTGCATGGCGGTTACATTCAATGTGCCCATGGGTAATGTGCCTAAAAAACTAATTAATAACCCCCAGAAAAAAACTTTAAAAAAAGCAGACATGTATAAATGCTTATTTAATTAACTTATCTATTTCTCTTATTTTACTAAAGTGGCGTTTGGTTTCCAGCCTAAACATAACTCCTTTAAAAAAAGGCCAGGGTTTTATGCCCTGTTGTGCATTGTATCGGCTTATTTTAAACAAGGCATTCCAATGTTTCAAAATTTCCTTGTATGCGTTGCGTAAAGAATAACCTGTATCGTAAATGTGATTGGGTTCTGCACCACAGCCATTGTATTCAAGTATAGAGAAGTTTTTACCGGCTTGTAAATCTTCTATACTGTTGCAAAGAATATCATATCGGCCATAAAAAAAATCATTGATACGATGGCTCAGCTTATCAAAGTTTGCAACCAAATCATCGTTTATATATTTACTAAGGTCAATAAAATGTGCCCCCCTATTATGATTTGCTGCATGGCTAAGCATATATTTTTCGCCTTGCTCCAGCACCCTATGCCAATTCTCTTTGTGTTTACTATGCAACTCTCCTACTCTTTTAGCAGCCTTTGGATGCTGTAAAACTAACTGTTGTAATGTATGAAATCCATCGCCGGTTACACTCATTGGAATCTTATGCAAAAAACCGGTAATACTACCTTTCGCTTCATTTGGATATCGAATATAAAATACACTTACTTCCATTGGGTAGGTTACCAACGATTGCACAATGTACTCCACCGATACTTTTACATGGTAATCTTTAAGATCTTCTTCTGTATCTATCTTTCTAAACAATACGCCTGCACAACCAACTTCGGGCTTTGCTACCAACGGAAATTCAATTCCTTTTAGTTTCATACGTTCTATAATTGATGAAAAATCTTCAATAGGAAGTACATTAAAAGTAGCCGGGTATAAATGAGATGGCAGCAAATCGTACATTTCTTTTTTTGGCTCGCCATCCATGCCGCCAAAAGTTAGTTTGGGATTACTTGGGGTAAAAAACCAAACAGCACCTGAGCGAAGCATATAGCCTATCCAAAATGGAACAAGCGGAGCATATATCAATTTAAACGGCCATGCTTCCCAATGACCTATGCGTTTGAAGAAATTACCCAAGTTGAAAAATTAATGAACAAAAATAATTGCAATTATACAAACATCAATAGCCTTTTCTTGTTTACTTTGTTTAAATAAACCAATTTGATATGCATGTACCAACAATGGCAGAAATGATGGCCAACGGCGAACAACCGGAAGTTTTGTTTTGGGTAGGCTGTGCCGGAAGTTTTGACCAAAGAGCGCAAAAAATTACTAAAGCATTTGTAACCATACTCGATAAACTGCAAATTAAATATGCCATTTTGGGAAAAGAAGAAATGTGTACCGGCGACCCTGCCCGCAGAGCCGGCAACGAGTTTATGTTTCAAATGATGGCCTATCAAAATATTCAGATATTAAATGGATACTCTATTAAAAAAATTGTAACGGCTTGTCCGCATTGTTTTAATATTTTTAAAAACGAATATCCTGCATTGGGGGGCAATTACGAAGTAATACACCATGCCAATTTTTTACAACAATTGATTGACGAAGGAAAAATTAACCTCAAAGAAGGCGGAAGCTTTAAAGGAAAAAAAATTACCTACCACGACAGTTGCTACCTGGGCAGGGCCAACAATATTTATGAGGCTCCCCGCAAAGTATTAGAAGCAATGGATGTGGAATTGGTAGAAATGAAGCGTTGCAAAAGCAATGGTTTGTGCTGTGGTGCAGGAGGTGCTCAAATGTTTAAGGAAGAAGAAAATGGTACGGTTCGCATAAATATTGAAAGAAGCGACGAAGCATTAGAAACCGGCGCAAGTGTAATAGCTTCTGCCTGCCCCTTTTGCAATACCATGCTTACCGACGGTGTAAAAAACAGGGAAAAAGAAGAAGAAGTAAAAGTGCTGGATATTGCCGAATTGGTAGCTGCGAGTATGCAATAGAAATGTTGATGGAGAATTGCTATTAAATGGTTTTACTAACTTGCAAGCCTAAATTGACAACTTTCAACTTTCAACTTTCAACGATGAACTTCAATATAACCCAACATATTCCCTCCGATTTCAGCCCGGCTTCAAGAGTTTGGATTTATCAGGCAAGCCGTATGTTTTTTGTAAGCGAAGCTTTGCAAATTGAAGAAATGTTCAACCAATTTCTTGCCGAATGGAACAGCCATGGAGCTCCCGTAAAAGGTACTGCACATTTATTTTTTGGAAGGTTTATTGTTTTAATGGCCGATGAAACAGGCACTGCTGTGGGCGGATGCAGTACCGATAGTTCGGTACGTTTTATCAAGAGCATTGAACAAAAGTTCAATAACAATTTGTTCGACAGGCAGCTATTGGCCTTTGTAGTGAAAGATAAAATTGAAGTATTGCCAATGGCGCATTTGCAACATGGAATTGAAAATAAATTTATTGGCCCCGAAACCATTTATTTTAATAATACCGTACTTACAAAAGAGCAATTAGAAAATGAATGGATGATTCCGGCTGGTAATAGCTGGTTACAAAAGAAGTTCTCGGTAGCCAATCAAAATTAATCTTACCCAATTTTAATTAGCCTGCTTTGGTTTGGGTTTTGCAACAATTTTCTTTTTAGGTTTTTTGCTAAAATTGTACGCTACTGCCATACGAAGATTTTGGCTGTTGCTTAAACTATAAGTTGATAATGTATAATTAGGTGCTTCAATAAAATTGCTGTTTTGCTGCCGGGTAAAAGGATCTACAACATTGAGGCTAACCACTAATTTTTTATTCAAAAATTTTCGCTGTACACCCAGGTTCATGCTTATCCTGTTTCTAATGCTTCCCTGCGGATTGGCAAACCTGTTAAACACCACATTGCCGGTAAAATTCATCAATGGACTAAATTGATAATTGGTATTTAAACTGGTTAGTATTGATGCTCCGTCGTGGTAAAACCTTACTCTTTTGTCGTGGGCACTATACACATTATAGCTGTAAACAATACTGCTGTTTACCTTTATTTTTTTACCAATACTTATACTGCCAAACATACTGGCTTCGTATTCTTTTCTGCCACTTAGGTTGTACCAACTGGTAAATGTTTTTCCACTACTATCTAATGAGCGTAATGAGGTATAAATATCCCGGAGGTTGTTGTATCCTACCGAAACATTGAGGTTCCACTTCTTCTTCCAATAGCCTACCGAAAAATCAAAATTATCGGATAGGTAGGGCTTCAGGTAAGGATTGCCAAACCTGGTATTGTATGGGTCGCTATAATCTATCGAAGGATTTAAATTATTGATTCCCGGCCTTTGAATACTTCGTTTGTAACTACCCGTTATAGAATAACCGCTTTCCCATTTGTGGGTGAAATTGGCAAAAGGCAAGGCTGCCCAATATTTATTGGGATAATGATTGCTGTCGTTTTTAATATCAAAAGAAGTTTGTGCGTACTCCTGCTGTAACCCAACATTAAAAAAGAAATCTTTCTTTATTAAATAGCGTATGGCAAAGCGAAGGGTAAACACGGTTTGATTAAACTCAAAATTGTTGCTTAGTAAATCACTTACTACCATTAAACTATCGGGCTTTTGTAAATAAGAAGTAACCAACTTATTGTGCAATGTGTAATGGTTAACAGAACTGCCAAAATTTAAACTTGTTTTTTTATCTTTTAAAGGCTTATCGTAATTGATTCGAAGCGACCTGGTAAAACCCTTTGACCTGGTATTTTGTTGTTGAGTAGAATCTTTACCGTTATAACTACTATCGAGGTTTAAATATTGCTGATAGAAATCTCGTAAATTTTTATTGGAGCTGTGTGCTAAATTCCCAATTATTCTAATGGTTTCGCCGGGTGTTTTGGTTTTGTGGGTATAAGAAATTGTACCCGATGGATTAAAGGCTTTGGCTTGGCTGCCAATATTCCGGTCG
>DEHT01000049.1 GCA_002352045.1 Chitinophagaceae bacterium UBA2793
ATAAAGGTTTGAGCATCCTGCAATTTATAAACCGGAATATAGGCCAGCGAATCCCGGTTAGGATAGTAAGCAAGTTGTTCCAACTCATCAACCTTTACTGCATTGGCCTCGTCGAACAAATTTTGGTAATGAACGTTTTTGAGTTGGCCATCTTGCAAATACACAGCACCGGCGTTTCCCGCTAATACAACATTGCGTGGGTTCCAACTTATTTTATAATGCCAGGGATTGTCGTCGCTTTCCGGCGCAATTAAGCCTCCACAGTGGCTTTTAAAAGAGCTTATAGAACCGCCCTTTTGTTTTATGTCATCAATAATCTTCATGGCACTCATGTGGTCAATTCCGGGGTCGAGTCCCATTTCGCAGAGAAACAATAGTTTTCTATGATTTATTTCATCACGCAGGCTTTTCATTTTATCGTCGAGATACGATGCGGTAAGTAAATGCTTTCTGTATTCCACACAATCTTTGGCAATTAAAAAATGCAGAGCAGGAGGCATCATTGAAATTATCACATGTGCTCTTTGAATGAGCAGTTCCCTTGCTATATCATTGTTAATATCAAGCTGAACGGCTTCAGCAAATTTGCTGCCGTCCGTTTTAGCCTCAATCACTTCTTTATTAGCATCGGCTACTATAAATTTCCAATGATTTATTTCGGCTTCTTTAAGAAGATATTTTATTAAAACCGATGCAGATTTGCCTGCACCAAAAAGTAAAATCGTTTTCAAGCAATTAAAGTTTTAATACTGCAAGATAAGAACGGGCTACGAAGCTGCAAAGACACAATGATGGTGATTGCTTTTTTTGATTTATTGATAAAGGAAAACTTATAAATTTTGAGGTTTCAAATGTTGCCCATTGGTATGCCGATAAAGTGATTGCGACGCAACAATGTCGCCATGAAAATTTAATGCCGGTATAACTAATAAAAAAATAAGAATTCAACATCTTTATAAGTACATTTTTCTTAATGTTTTTATGCTTTTGAAGTGGATTTTAAACTTGTCCACAACCCTTAAAAAAATGTGTAAAACAAAGCATAAAAACAATTGGTTTTAAAGCCAAAAAAGGGCTAAAATCGTTAACTTCGCCTGCCCTCAAAAGGGCTTTAAATTTATATGGAAAATCAGGACAATTTACAAGGAGAAAACCCTAACAACAGGGGCAAAATAATTCCCGTAAATATTGAGGAGCAAATGAAAACTTTCTACATAGACTATTCTATGAGTGTGATTGTTGGCAGGGCGCTTCCCGATGTAAGAGATGGCTTAAAACCTGTACACAGGAGGGTTTTGTATGGTATGAACGAACTGGGTAATGCCAGTAACAAACCCTACAAAAAATCGGCTCGTATTGTGGGTGAAGTAATGGGTAAATATCACCCGCATGGCGATAGCGCAATATACGACACTATGGTGCGTATGGCTCAGCCCTGGGCAATGCGTTATACCATGGTTGACGGACAAGGTAATTTTGGTAGCCAGGGTGGCGACCCTCCGGCTGCTATGAGATATACCGAAGTGCGGATGGAAAAGTTGGCCGAAGCCATGCTGGACGATATAGAAAAAGAAACCGTTGACTTTCAACTCAACTTCGACGATAGTTTAAAGGAACCAACGGTACTGCCTACCCGAATTCCGCAATTGCTGGTAAATGGCAGTAGTGGCATTGCAGTGGGAATGGCAACTAATATGATGCCGCACAACTTAAGCGAAGTGGTGGATGGATGTATTGCATACATCAACAACAACGATATTAGCATTGATGAATTAATGCAACATGTTAAAGCTCCCGACTTTCCAACCGGTGGTACCATATTTGGAATGGAAGGAATTAAAGCAGGTTTTCATACAGGCCGTGGAAGGGTAGTGCTGCGTGGAAAAATTAATGTAGAAACCACCACAAATGGTAGAGAAAAATTAGTTATCTACGAAGTTCCTTACCAGGTAAATATTGATGCACTCACTGCTAAAATTGGTGAGTTAATAAACGATAAAGTTATTGAAGGCATCAGCAATGTTAATGACGAAAGCAATAATAAAGAAGGCACTCGTATTGTAGTGGAATTAAAAAGAGATGCTGTGGCACAAGTGGTAATAAACCAACTGTACAAGCACTCCGAACTGCAAACTTCTTATGGCATCAACAACGTAGCCATTGTAAGAGGAAGGCCACATATTTTAAATTTAAAATCCTTAATAAAAGAGTTTGTTGATTTCAGGCACGAAGTGGTAGTTCGCCGTACTCAATACGAATTACGCAAAGCAGAAGAGCGGGCACATATTTTAGAAGGCTACATTATTGCACTTGACAACCTGGACGCTGTAATAAAATTAATTAGGGAAAGTGCTACGCCGGCCATTGCGCAGGAAGGTTTAATGTCGCAATTTGGCATGAGTGAAATTCAGGCGAAAGCCGTGCTGGAACTTCGTTTGCAGCGCTTAACCGGAATGGAGATTGATAAAATCCGTGAAGAGCATGCCGAAATAATGAAGTTGATTGAACGCTTAAAAGAAATTTTGGCTACCGAAAGTATTCGCTTTGATATTATTAAAACAGAACTACAGGAAGTAAAAGCAAAATTTGGCGATGAGCGTAAAACAAACATTGAATATGCCGATGACGAAATAAATATGCTTGATTTAATTGAAGAAGAAGATGTGGTGGTTACCATTTCGCACATGGGNNAGCAGCACCCGCAACGAAGATTATATTGAACATTTATTTGTGGCAAGCACACACCATACTTTAATGTTCTTTACCGAAAAAGGAAGATTGTATTGGCTGCAAGTATATAAAATACCGGAAGGTGATAGAGTAAGTAAAGGCCGGGCATTGCAGAATATGATTCAAATACCTGCCGATGATAAAGTAAAAGCCATTATTGATGTGCCCAATTTTGATGATGANNCAAACCGGTATTAATGCTATCAATATATTAGAAGGCGACCAATTGATTGAAGCAAGGCTTACCGATGGAAATTGCGAAATTATGATGGCGGTAAAAAGTGGCCGGGCCATCCGTTTCCACGAAGAAAAAGTACGTAGCACTGGTCGTGGTGGTATTGGTGTTGCGGGTATTGAGGTGGATGAAAAACATGACGCAGTGATAGGTATGATTTGTATTAATAAAGAAGATAAATCTCGTACAATATTGGTTGTGAGTGAAAAAGGCTTTGGTAAACGAACTTTACTCGACGATCCCGAAACGGGTGAACCTAACTACAGAATTACCAATCGTGGTGGTAAAGGTGTAAAAACCATGAATGTTACCGATAAAACCGGAAAACTGGTTGGGCTATTAGATGTACAGGAAAAAGAAGATTTGATGATTACCTGTGTATCGGGAATAACCATTAGAATGGCGGTGAACCAAATTAGCGAACAAGGCCGGGCTACGCAGGGTGTAAAATTAATTCGTGTGGACGAAGGCGATGAAATTGCAGCAATTACTCAGTTGGATGAATATGAAGAAGAAACTCCTGAAAATGTAGATGACCAAAACATGGATTCCGCTGAACCTCAGGCTCAGGAGAATACCGAAAATGATAATCCGGAAAAAGAATAAAGCAATTTTAAATAATGTAGAAGCGGCTCTGGTAGGGGTCGCTTTTTTTTATTGACATAAACGAACGTTATCGAGTTGTTTTTTGTTATATAAATTAATACTTCCTTGTTTTTAACTGTGTAGCAACTCCATGCAATAAAGCAATCTTGCGAAAGTTTTAGGAGATGCATGAAAAGGAAAGTTATTATATTGTACATCACAAAATATCTGATATGAATAGCAAAAAAATAGCTTACGATTATATTGACAACCTATTGAAATCGTTAAGCGAGGGAAAGTCTACAACATTGACTACAATCTCTGACAATGTGGATGGTAGTATTTTCGGAATCATTAAAAGCATATTGCAAGAAAATGCACTATTAGAACCCATTACGGATAATTTTAGCAAGATGCTTTATATTTCTTATGAAGGATTAAAGGCAAAGGAAAAAGGGATTGCAGTTTATCTTCAAGAANNCTGTAATAGCAGTTGTTGCACCAATAGCTTATGATTGGTGTAAAAAGCGTGAGGTTACAGATGTGAAATTGCAGCAGATATCAATAGACAACCTGGTTCATCCAATTGAAAATAAGTTATTAAAGCTGCAACAGTCTTTGGATTCGGTAACTTATCAACTAAAGCAAAAAGACTTTTCACGTATTAAAGGTAAATAAATTAAGTAAAAAAGCTTTTACACAATCTTCGTTTTAGATTGGTGTAGAAAAAAAAGTAAAAATTTCCTACACTATACTTAACATAATATTAATTATAAGGTATAAATACTA
>DEHT01000047.1:0-15350 GCA_002352045.1 Chitinophagaceae bacterium UBA2793
AAAACTTCTCGGACAACAATAGTTTTAAATCTACGAATTCACCAACATCGATTTTTGTAAATAAGTTTTATTATCGGAGTAAATAAACAAGCAGGATCCATTTTTTATTTTTTCGATTATAGGTTTATTTAATTTTTCAGGAACTGCCGGACACCCATGGCTACGGCCAATATATCCCTGGCTACGAATATATTGCTCACTTACGTAATCGGCACCATGCATTACAATTGCCCGTTCGGATGCCCGATTATTAAATCCATTCTCCATTCCCTTTAAATACATAGAAAATCCGTTGCTGCCTGAGTACGTACCTGATGTTACATAAAAACCCAGGCTGCTTTGATGGCTTTCGGGTTTATTTGAAAATAATTTAGCATATTCTTTTCCGGTGTTTTGTCCATGTGCTACATAAGTATTGAACAATAACTTAAAGTTAGAAATATCTATTATAAAAAGTCGTTTCTTGTAAGAAGGTTGAGTAAAATCTATAATGGTTAAAACTTTATCGTTTTTAAGCTTTCCATCTTTCTTTAGTTTGCTATACCCTTTTATTGCATAGCTAAATGCTTGTTCAGATAAACCAAGGTTATCCAACTGAAGACTATCGTATAGTGCTGCTTCAGGAGCAGTATTAGCTAATGTATTGACGGGGGCAATAAAAGAATCATTGGCAGTCAAACCTGTTTTGTGGCAATAGCCAGAACCTTCAGGATAATTAAAGGATAAAAACAGCATAGAGACTGTCAATAAATAGATTCCCTGCAAACTGAATTTCTTCATGTTTAGATATTGGTTACAATAGTTAAAGAAAAAACGAGTAAGTAGAGTTTTTGTTGTTTTTACCAGTGTGAATTTAAACAGACTTTTCAAACAGGGGGCAAATGTAGTTAGCTCTAATAAAAATAAAAGTTAAAGCTTAAAAATTTTTAATTAACCTCCACAAAAAGACACATCATCAAATTGAGTATCAATGAAAAAAGCCCCCCAAAAAAATTGGGGGGCTTCATCATTGAGCAAAAAGTGGAATTAAAATTTATAATTAGTTAGACTTAATATCTACAGTATTTTTATCTCCACCACCAATTTCGCAATTGGTTGAAATTCTGTCGGCACTAATACCTTCAGTTTCTACTAAGTAAGCTTTAATAGCATCTACTCTTTTTTGGCAATTAGCCTGAGAAGCTTTAGAAGCTTCAGGGTAACCATTTACAGTTACTGTGCAAGCAGCATTTGCTTTTAATTTAGCAGCAGTACTAGCTAACATTGCTTTTGCATCGCTACTTAAAGAAGCACTACCATTGCGGAAGCTTACGCTTGGATAATCGCTAGGGCATTGTGCGGTGGTACCACCTGGAACCATGTTTTTGCAACATTCTGGCTCAGGGCATTTACCAACACCATCAGCATCTACTGGTTGACACTCGGTAGGAGTAATTAATTGTTTGTCTTTGTAATCAGGAACGCCATCACCATCAGTATCTTTAGAAACACCATGGGTATCAACAGGAGCACCTGCCGGAGTATTTGGTTCACGGTCAAACTGATCGGTAACACCGTCGCCATCTGCATCATCCAAAACTGGTTTTGGAAGTTTCATGTGGCGTGGGTTGTTTAACTCGCTGTAAGCATAATCCAATGGATTCAACCACCATAATGGTTCAACAGCTTTAGCACCCAGGTTGAAATTTAAACCAACTGATAAGTAGTTATATGAATCCCAGTTTCCGGTTTGAGCAGCATCTCCATAAGGATGTTCTTGCCATTGTTGACCATCCATCAAATCGTCTTTCACAAATGTGTGGCGATTTTCAATAGCCAAATTCATTCTCTTACCTAATTTGATTGCAACACCTGCCAATAAAGTAGTGTTTAAACGCAGAGTGTTATCACCTAATTTAGGGCGACGAGGACCATGGTTTTCAGCATCTGTTTCGTAAGAATCATCCAAACCATCTTTCAATGCTTTTAAAATATCTTTTTTGTCTTTGTATTCGGTTGGAGCAGCTATAGAACTGAAAAGGGCATAATAAGGATTGCCATTTTCGTCCAAAGCGTTTATTTTAACCTGGTATGCAGTAGCACCTACACCGGCACCACCATACAATACAAAACCGCTTTTATTTTTATGGAAACGGATATTGTTTAAGGTAAAAATACCCTGAATGCCCAAATCCTGCGTTTTGTTTTTGTAGTTATAATAAACCACATCTGCAGGACGACCAGGAATGGTAGTACCACCACCTAAATATGGAGCAGAATATTGAGTATTCCATGCCGGGTTGTTTCCGAAGTTTCTTGATTGTAACCAGTTAAGGCCTTTTGCATTACCATATAAGTATTGCAGTCTTAAAGAGAATACATAACCCAAAGCTTTTCTTACATGAGCTGCAAAGCCTAATGTTGGAATTCTTGAACTTACGTCACCGGCTACGTGGAAGTTACCGGCTGAAACACCCACTTCCCACATGTTGCGTGGTTTTGAAGGAAAATTGTAAGTGTTGTTCCAAAATTCGTTTTGTTGAGGCATTCTTTTAGTAGTAATCACAGACGAATCATAAACGTCGTAACCACTGCCAGACTGAGCGAATGCACCCGTTGCCAAAAGCATAAAAACTCCGGCAAATAAAAATTTGTACTTTTTGCTTGTCATAACTTAATGATTGATAGATTTCTAAATATACGAGTTGATTAAATGCAAATTTATAGTAAACCAGTCAATTAACCACAATTTTTTTAGCAATTAATTAAGAGGATTAAAATGCAAAAAAAAGGCTTTTTGCTTATATTATTGCATTAATTTAATGTTTTTTGTTTCTAAACTGTAAATAATCTGCATTAAAATAAAATAATTTGATATAGTTGCCCACTGCATTAAATTGCTTTTTTTTAAGCAAATGGATTTTATTAAAAACATTATAGGCCAAGAATTAAGCACTTTTGAGGAAAAATTCTCAGCATCTGTTAAAAGTAATACTGCCCTTTTAGATCGTATAATGAAATATATCATTAAGCGAAAGGGAAAGCAATTGCGCCCCATGTTTGTATTGTTAAGTGCCAAGCTGCATGGCCCGATCAACGAAAGTACTTATAGGGCTGCAGCTTTGGTTGAACTATTACATACTGCCACACTTGTACACGACGATGTGGTAGATGAATCATTTGAAAGAAGAGGTTTTTTTTCTATTAATGCTATTTGGAAAAATAAAATTGCCGTTTTAGTTGGTGATTACCTGCTTTCAAAAGGATTATTACTTTCTACCTCCAACAACGATTTTGAACATTTACATATTTTATCTGATGCGGTACAACAAATGAGTGAAGGCGAATTATTGCAAATTGAAAAGTCTCGCAAGCTCAATCTTGATGAACATATTTATTTTGAAATCATTCGCAATAAAACAGCCTCGTTGCTTTCCTCAGCATGTGCTGTGGGCGCATACAGCACTACCAACAGCAAAGAAATTAGTGATAAAATGAAAGCTTTTGGCGAAAAAGTAGGCATTGCTTTTCAAATAAAAGACGATTTGTTCGATTATGGAAAAGCCGATGTAGGCAAGCCAACCGGAAATGATATCAAAGAAAAAAAACTTACCCTGCCGCTTATTTATACACTTAACAAAATTGACAAAGCTGCCAAAAGAGAATTGATTTATATTATTAAAAATGAAAACCGTAATCCAAAAAAAGTACAGCATGTAATTGACACTGTAATAAGCACAGGAGGTATTGAATATGCCGAAGAAAAAATGTTTGCTTACAGAGATGAGGCTTTGAATATATTAAAATCTTTCTCCGAATCGGCTGAAAGAAATGCACTGGAAGAACTGGTACGTTTTACTACAGACAGAAAATATTGACTTTGGAAAAAAGATGGAATTTATTAGATTATAACGATGCAGCTGCATCATCATTAAAAGATGCACTGAATGTATCAAAACCTATTTGTACAATTTTAACTCAAAGAGGAATAGAAACATTTGAAGACGCCAAAAATTATTTTCGTCCACAATTAAATATGTTGCACAGTCCTTGGCTTATGAAGGATATGCAGAAGGCAGTGGAAAGAATTTGTTTGGCTATAAATAGAGGAGAAAAAATTTTAGTATTTGGCGATTATGATGTGGATGGTACTACTGCTGTTGCATGCATGTATCGTTTTATTGTTTCCATTTACCATTCAGAAAAAGTAGATTTTTATATTCCTCATCGTTATAGAGAAGGATATGGTGTAAGCAAAATGGGTATTGATTTTGCTCATTCGAATAATTTCTCATTAATTATTTGCCTCGACTGTGGGATAAAATCGGTTGAATTAATTGAGTATGCTTCTACACTAGGAATTGATTTTATAGTGTGCGACCATCATTTACCCGGCAACACTTTACCCAATGCCGCAGCAATTTTAAATGCAAAACAAGCCGATTGCAATTATCCTTTTAAAGAATTATGTGGATGTGGGGTTGGTTTTAAATTAATTTGTGCTTTAACAGAGCAGTTGAATCTTGCCGCAGATACCCCTCATCAATATTTAGATCTTGTAGCAACAGCAATAGCTGCCGATATAGTTTCTATGACCGGCGAAAACAGGATACTGGCTTATTTTGGAATGCAACAAATAAACAGTAACCCTTCAGCAGGCATTAAAGCTTTAATGCAACTTTCGGGTCTCAAAGAAAAAATTCATATTACCAATGTAGTTTTTGCCATTGCTCCAAGAGTAAATGCGGCAGGCCGTATGGATGATGCCCGAAAGGCAGTACAGTTGTTTGTAGAAAAAAATTTTGAAAAAGCTTTGATATTGGCAGAAATACTCCACAATGACAATACGGATAGAAAAGATGCCGATAAATCTATTACGGAAGAAGCACTTGAAATAATACAAAGCGACCCATCGCTCCTGCAAAAAAAATCTACCGTAGTGTATAAAGCACATTGGCACAAAGGGGTGGTGGGCATTGTAGCATCGAGATTAATTGAACAGCACTACCGCCCTACTGTGGTGCTTACACAAAGCGGAGGCCTTGCTACCGGTAGTGCACGCAGTGTTCCCGGGTTTAATCTATATGAAGCTATTTATGAATGCAGAGAATATTTAACTGCTTACGGCGGGCATTTTGCCGCAGCAGGCTTAAGTATGCTACCCGAAAATGTTGAGGCCTTTCGCCACAGGTTTGAAGAAGTGGTTTCTTCGAGCATTGATGAGCATTTATTAATCCCCGAAATAATTATTAATGCCGAAATAAATTTTACGGATATAAAAGAAGGATTTTACAATATCATTTGTCAAATGGAGCCCTTTGGTCCTGATAATATGCGGCCTGTTTTTATTTCTAAAAGGGTTATTAATACAGGTTACTCCCGCATTGTAAAAGAAAATCATATTCGTTTTGTTTTACAGCAAAGCAATCTAACCCTTACCGGCATTGGATTTAATATGGCATCAAAATTTAACCTGCTGCAAAAAAACCTTCCGATAGACATTGTATTTACCATTGATGAAAATGAATGGGAAGGGAACAAAACGCTTCAATTAAAAATGATTGATTTTAGATTGAGCGAATAATATCAAGTAAATGAAATTCTTCTCCTACCTCCGTTATTTCTTTTTTTTAGCAACTAACTGGAATGTGCGAATTGCCATTCACATTTTACGCAATGAAATAAGAGGCGAAAAAAAGTATGGAATAATAAGCTCCGGTACAAACAATTTAAAATCGCTTGAGGCGAAAGGAATAGATACCGACCACTCTACTTTTTACATGCCTGCCAGTTACGATATTTTAGAAGTAGTTTTTGCAAAATGTAATCTGCCGGCTTCTAAACATTTTCTTGATATTGGCTGCGGCAAAGGCAGGGCTTTATGTGTGGCTGCTTATATGGGTGCAAAAAAAGTATCCGGTGTAGATTTTTCAAAAGATTTTTGTGAAGCTGCAAAATGGAATCTTCAAAAAATAAAAGAAAAAAATATTGATGTACAATACCAGGTATTTCACAACGATGCTTTTTATTTTGAAATACCCGCAGATGCGGATGTGATATTTTTGTTCAACCCTTTTGATGATGTAATAATGAGTGCGGTAATCGAAAACATTGAAATGAGTATAGAACAAAATCCTAGAGACATCAGCATAATATATGCAAACCCAATGGAGAAGCATTTATTTTTAGAAGCCGGTTATCTGCAAACTTTCCATATCCAAAAGCTACATTATTTGGAAGCTATCATATTAAAAAAGCCGGCATAAACCGGCTTCTAAACTTATTAATAAACTGAAATGCAAAAATCAATTATGTTGCTGCTTTTTTAATATGGCATTCATATTTGATTAGTTTTTAGTTTCTAACAACTCTACACTTCTATTGATAAATTCGGTAAGATTTTTTCCTGTCAACAATCCCTGCGAAAGCAATGCAAGGTCGCCCAGGTTTTTAACTAATTTCAATTGCTTACCTTCTTCTGCTTCCGACAATATATTTCCAAAAATTGGATGATTGCCGTTCACTGTAAGATTTACCTCATCAGGCATTTGTGCATAAAACGCAGCCATTCCGCCACCTACAGAAGCCATATCTTTCATTCTACGCATTTGTTCGGGCCTGGTAGCTGTAACCGGCGGAGCATCTGCACTAAGGCCTTTAACTTCCACCGTAATATGCATTCCATCCTGTGGCTGATCAAATAAGCCTTTCAGTTTTTCTGCATCATCTTTGGTTAAAACACTTTCGTTGCTCTCTGTTTTATCAATTAAATTATCTGCTATATCTGCATCTACCCTTGTAAACAGGGTATTGCTCCATTTCATTTCCATACTATTGATAAAGGCTGCATCTACCAGGGTTTCCATTTTTACTACGGTGTAACCTTTTGCTATAGCCTGCTGAATATACGCATCCTGCTGCACAGGATTGGTGGTATATAAAACAACCTGCTTGCCCTCTTTATTTTTTTGAGATGCTGTGGCAACTTTATATTCTTCCATTGTATAAAACTTGCCTGCGGTATCCTGCATCACAAAAAAGTTATTGGCTTTTTCCAAAAACTTATCATCTGTCATCATACCATACTTCACAAACAAGCCCAGGCTTTCCCATTTCTCTTCAAAAGACAAGCGTTCGTTGCGGAAAATTTCATCCAACTTATCTGCCACTTTTTTGGTGATATGGGCATTAATCTTTTTTACATTAGGGTCGCCTTGTAAATAACTACGGCTTACATTCAAAGGAATATCCGGACTGTCAATTACACCATGCAACAGCATCAAAAATTCGGGCACAATATCTTTTACTTCATCGGTTACAAAAACCTGGTTGCTGTACAACTGAATTTTATCTTTTTGTATTTCGTAGCTCTGTTTAATCTTTGGGAAGTACAAAATGCCGGTAAGATTAAATGGATAATCCACATTCAGGTGTATCCAAAACAAGGGCGTTTCACTAAAAGGATATAGTTCTTTATAAAAATTTTCGTAATCCTCTTTACTTAATTCAGAAGGTTTTTTAGTCCATGCCGGAGCGGTATTGTTGATAGGCTTTTCGGCTTCCGGCTCCTCGCCTTCTTTCACTTCCTTTACTTCGCCGGCATCATGAAAATAAATAGGCACCGGTAAAAACTTACAAAATTTTTCCAATACAGATTTAACTCTGTAAGCATCTAAAAACTCGTTGCTTTCTTCGTTAATGTGAAGAACAATATCTGTTCCTCTAAAATTTCTTTCCGCAGGTTCTAAACTAAACTCGGGGCTGCCATCGCATTCCCATTTAACTGCTTCGGCTCCTTCTTTAAAACTTTTGGTAATCACTTCTACTTTTTCGCTCACCATAAAGGAGGAATAAAAGCCCAATCCAAAATGGCCAATGATATTATTTTCATTTTGCCCTTTATATTTTTCCAGAAATTCTTCGGCGCCACTAAATGCCACCTGGTTTAGGTATTTATCAACTTCTTCACTCGTCATTCCCACCCCACGGTCGCTAATGGTTAGAGTTTTAGCATTGGCATCTAAACTAACATCAATGCGTAGTTCGCCCAAATCGCCTTTGGCTTCTCCAATACTCGACAATGTTTTTACTTTTTGTGTGGCATCTACTGCATTACTGACAAGTTCACGGATAAAAATGTCATGTTCGCTATATAAAAACTTTTTAATAATGGGGAAAATATTCTCCGTTTGTACTCTAATACTACCTTTTTGCATATAAAAAAATTGATGATAAAATTTTAGATGATATACTAATCAAAAGCAATACCATTTGGAGCAATACGGAAAAACTGTCAGCTTTGCTTTGTAGTTTCTATTCCGTTAAGGCAGTTTTGAAGTTGAACTTTATCTAATTGTTTTTCCCAATTGGCTACTACAACGGTTGCCACTGCATTACCAATTACATTGGTGAGAGCCCTGCATTCGCTCATAAATTTATCAATACCCAAAATCAAAGTCATGCCGGCAATGGGTATTTCGGGAACAATGGCCAGCGTAGCTGCCAGGGTAATAAATCCGGCTCCTGTTACACCTGCCGCCCCTTTTGAACTTATCATAGCAACCAATAAAAGCATCATTTGTTTTTCTATACTTAGTTCAATATTACAAGCCTGTGCTATAAACAATGCAGCCAGGGTCATATAAATATTGGTACCATCCAGGTTAAAGGAATAACCGGTAGGCACTACCAACCCTACAATGGTTTGCGAACAACCCGCTTTCTTCAATTTATCCATCAAACCCGGCAAAGCCGCCTCCGAAGAACTGGTACCCAGCACCAGCAATATTTCTTCTTTTAAATATCGAAGCAATTTAAAAATATTAAACCCATTGTAGTAAGCCACTAAACCCAATACAATTACAATAAACAAGGCTGCGGTGATATAAAATGTAGCTACTAAAAAAATAAGATTCATCACCGAGCCAAGTCCAAATTTACCAATGGTAAATGCCATTGCACCAAATGCACCAATAGGTGCTAATTTCATAAGCAGGTGCACAATTTTAAAAATGGGTGCCGAAACTGCTTCTAAAAAATCGGTTACTTTTTGACTTTTTTCTTTTGTAAGTACCAATGCCACTCCCAATAAAATGGACACTAACAATACCTGCAAAATATTTTCGCCCACCAATGGGCTTAGCAAAGTATCGGGAATAATTTTGATCAAAAAATCGGTAATAGAAGAGCCATGTGCTTTGGTAGTATAATCTTTAATGCCTTCGGATGAAAGAGCGGAAGGATCAATATTTAAACCGGCTCCTGGTTTTAATAAATTAGCTACCATCAGGCCAATAATTAATGCCAGCGTTGAAAAAATAAGAAAGTAAATTAATGCCTTGGTGGCTATTCTTCCTACTTTTTTTAAATCGCTCATGTGGGCAATGCCCAATGTAAGAGAAACAAAAATTACCGGGGCAATTACCATTTTTACCAACCTTATAAAGCCATCGCCAAACGGCTTTAACGCCTCGCCAAGAGAAGGATAAAAATGCCCCAGCAATACGCCTGCAACTATGGCTATTAAAACCTGTATGTATAATTGTTTTGAAACTTTTGTAATTGCTATCATTCAAATTGTATTAAAATGGTTTTGGTAGTGAATGGTTTGGAAAATTAATTAAAGAAGCTCCGTAATATGTAGGAATTTAAATGTCAAACTTTCGTACTTCTTGCTAATATACACAAAAAGAAAGGCTCCTATGGAGGAGCCTTTCTAAAATAGTTATTCAAAATAATCCTACTTAATAAGGATAGTCTTTTTCTTTCTAAACCCATTATAGTTTTCTAAACGAAACTGGTAAACACCGGGTGTAAGATTGTTGGGAATCATCAACCAATCGTTTATAAAATTCACCTGCACTATTATATCTTTTCGGTAAACCAATTGGCCATTACTGTTTAGCAATAAAACGGCATAATGGTCGGGTTTAATATTATTGATACTGAAACGGACTGCACTATTTCTTTGGGCAGGAATATTATACAAAGTAAGCCCATTGGGAATAGATGCCGAGGTAAAACTTTGCAAAGGGCCATAAGCTGTACCACCGTTGTTGGTAGCAAATGATCGGAAATAATAAGTAGTATTTTGTACCAGGCCATTCACATTCACAGAATAAATACCTGAAGCATTTGCATTGGTTGCATACTGCCTGGTTCCTGCTCCTCCCACAAAGTTGTTGATGCCACTGTACTCAATACCGTAAGCAGTTACATTGCTACAACCATTCCCCGTAATGGTTCCATTAAGGGTTGCAGATTGTGTAGTGATTTCAGAAGCCAATTCTGTAGTTACTGATGCGGGCGAATTTACACCCGCACCCGATGCAGATACATTAATAGTATTGGCGCCACCACCTGCAACGGAAATATTACCATTATAGTTTTGAATAGCAGTTGGGCTAAATTTCACAAAAACAGTTTGAGTAAATGCACCGCCTGGTTGAACAATACTTAGGCTATTTGTATATGTACCTCCTGCAGTGGTAGCAAATGTAAATCCGGTTAACGGCCCCACCGTTACATTGGCCGTACTTAATCCTTCACTGTTAATGGTAAAACTATTTGGCCCGGTTGTGCTATTAGTACACTGGCTTCCAAATGCTGTTAAAGGAGTGGCAGCTAATACAGGTGAAGCAGTAGCAAAAGATTGTTGTGCACCATAGGTAGTACCACCTGAATTGGTTGCATAAGCTTTATAGTAATAAGTAGTTGATGGGTTTAATGCAGTTAAGGCAGAAGAATATGCACCGGAATTAAGATTGGTTGCTGCGGCTGCAATACCTGTACCATTTGCAAAACCATTGGTAGTACTGTATTCAATTCCGTATCCAGTAACAGCAGAGCAACCAATATCGGTAATGTTGCCTGCGAGTGTGGCTGCATTTGTTGTAACCGCACTGCTGCTACCGGTAGTAACTGCAGGAGGATTATTGGCACCTGCGCCAGATGCAACCACATTTACAGAAGGAGCACCGGCACCACTTACTGCAATATTGCCATCATAAGATTGTGCAGCTACAGGTGTGAAGTTTACATAAATAGTTTGTGTAAATGTACCCCCAGGTTGAGTAAGTGTTAAGGTTTGAGAATAGGTTCCTGCAGAAGTTGTAGAAAAACTAAACCCTGCCAAAGCTCCTACCGTAATATCTGTATTGCTAAGGTTCAAACCATTTATGGTAAATGAATGGGGGCCGGCAGTAGTGCTCAAACAAATGTTGCCAAATGCGTTTAACGATGTTGTTGAAATTACAGGTGTAACCGGAGCAACGCCATTGCCAGAAACCGGAACAGTAACAGCCGATGCTCCTCCGCCGCTATTACTAACATCACTGGCCTTGGGGCCGGCAGTTTGTGGGGCAAATCTTACCCATACCGAAGTAGGTGATAAGGTAGCACTACTATAAGTAATGGTTGTATTACTTCCCCAGGTGCTATTGTTATTGGATACTTCAAAATCGGCAGGAGCAGTTACTGAAATATTTCCGGGTGCGCCTGTGAGACCTACCCCCGATAAAGAATAAGATTGAGATGCCGAAGAAGACCCAACCGTTACGTTACCAAAATCGTTGATAGTACCCGTTACTGTTAATGATGCAGGCACACTACTGCTCGGTGTTACATCGGCCCAACTGGTACCTACTTTTAAAGCATCTACCACGGTTTGTACAGAGTTAGTTGAAGATCCCTGGCGTAAAGCAAGCCCTCTTACAATATCATAGCCATTGGTTGCCGTATTGACTGCTTCGGCTGTACCTGCTAAAACTTCAGTTGCAGGTACTCCCGAAGGAATTACCCATAAAGAAATTGCATCGGCTCCCAGGCTGTTGATAGTGTATTTTAGCACCAATAAATAAGTAGTGTTTTTAGCAAAATTAGTGGTACCATAAACGGCTGTACCGGTATTACTAACACCAAAATTTACACTGGATGCTGTAATTTTGGCAAACAGCCTGGCGCATAGTAAAGTAAACGTAGCACCACCGCCATCTCCCAGGTTAAAAAAATAGTCGCCGGTTTTGGTGGTTGCCGCATCAGTTACATTTACTAACATGGAGGCATATACGCTTTGTCCATCTGTATTTTGCGGAGTAAAAATAATGTTTGCATCCTCGCCTCCGGCATTGCCAACCAAAGCAGCATTGCCAACCCCTGTTCCTAACAAACCTGTATAAGTAAGACCTGTGGTAGTGGCTAATGGCGAAGTGCCAGCTCCACTATGTGCTGTCCAGCCATTGGCTGTAAGATTTCCGGTATAGTTAAAATCTTCGGAGGTTAATAGTTGTGCATTTGCTGAGCAAAACCCTGCGAGCAGCAAAAACAAGAATAAAAAGTTTTTTGTAAATATTTTTTTCATACTAAAAGTTTCAAGATAAGCCAAGAGCTTTTTAAGCTCCTGACTTACTGATTTAATGAAATATTTATTAGTTGCCGATAATTCTCACATCATCCACTTCCCAGGCAGAGGTTTTATCATTAGCTGTTCCCGAAGGGTCAGCACCCTCATACCTGAATGCAACATAGATAGTACCTGAATAAGAACTTAAATCAACATTGCCGGAGTTGGTAAATGTTGCTGGGAAATTGGTGGTTGTACTACCAGGAGACAATGCAACCTGACTGGTAATATCTGTCCAGGTTGCAGTTGTTGGATTACCTGATCCGGTATAATTTGTAGAAAGTAAAACTTTTAAAGAAGATTGTACAGGAGTTCCGCCCGGAATAGTGGAAAGAATATATCCCTGCATTGTCTTAAATGTCAAAGTTTCTGTTGCAGTGTTATTTAAATTTACACCGTTGGTAATTAACCAGGTAACCGCATTAGCTTCGTTTGTACCAAAACAACTGGCATATGCATATTTATTATTACTGAAAATTCTGGCAAAGAAGCTGGTAGTGCCACTTTGAATATAATGAGTCCAACCAGGTACAGAAATTACGTTATAAGGAGCAGTAGCTGGTACATTCTGGGTTTCAAAATCTTCATTCAACAATGTGCCGGGTGGCAATGCACATGCATAGGGGTTTGTAAACTGCACATCAGAACTGTCTCTTAAAAGCAATTGTTTGGTAGTATTGAATATGGTGTAAATTGATTGAACAGAACCCCTGCCCGATGGAACTGTTTTGCCTGCAAAGTTTGCATACGCACTGGTACGAATGATTATAGTGTTATTTCCATTAGATGGGCAATCTTTAATATTCCTGTTTTGGGTTGATTTATAAACTGAGGTATCAGAATAAGTTTGATTTAGGGTTTCAAACGCAACATTATCTAACTGAATTAAAGTATTTAAATAACGGTTCAACCAAGGCTTTGCAATACCGGTTCCGGCTGCATTCAACTGAGCAAAGGTTAACACATGTGGGGCTACCGGATTGTTTAATGAACCTCCAACTAAGTATTTGTTGATAAGGCTTCCGGGGATTCCTTCAAAGGATGGCAAACCGGCTACAGTTGCTTTAACCCCCAACTGAGGTGTGTTGTTGTAATCGCTAATACAAAGTCCTTTACATTTAATAAACACTTTGCGGCCTACGGGATAAGTACCATACAAGCTGGTAGCGTCCAAAGCAATTTGTAACCCACCCGTAGAGTCTTCAATAAAAATTTGCTTGTAAAGATTACCGCTTCTGTCGTTGGCTACTACAATACCTTCAATAATTAAATCGTCGTTGATAATATCATAAGCGCCTGCGGTTTGATGCAAAGCCTTTAAAGCTGCAATAGTAGTGTTAGCCACTATTGCCGGATCGGCAGGTGCAGGAGGTGCATCAAAATCTTTTTTACATGAATTCAATGTAACAGCAAAGCCGGTAATAAGCAATGCAAACAAAGAAATTTTCAAATACTTGTTCATAATATTTATTTAAAAAGTTTGAATTAATTTTTTAGAATCTTAAACCTACACTTGCAAAAAAGTTAATACCGTAGGCATAAAATTTTCTTGCAGGAAATTTATTTACATTCTTTTCAGCAAAGTCGAAACGAAGTTGTTCGAAACCGCCGGTTACAATATTTTGATTGTTTAATATATTATTTACCCCAAGGTTAAATACAAGGAAATGACGTTTTTTCAATGATTTAAATTTATTGTTCATCAACCATGAATATCCTGCAAAAGCATCTAAAGTGTATTGCGATTTCAATCTTTCCTGATCAAGTATGTCTGACCTTAACGGATCGTTTGCTGGAATACCATTCACTGCATTTTCTGTTCTGCGAAGCGGGTTAAAATCTAACCACATGTTATCAAAGTAATTAAAGTTTACATTGATAAACCAAAACTTAGGTGAACGATAATCTAAACCAATGGTGTAAGCTTCCTGGGGAGTAGGCACCCGGTAGTTTTTTGCATAAATTAAATCCTGCGAAACTAAAGCAGAGCTGTTATCTACCGTAACGGTAGCATTTTGCCGGCCGGTAAAATAATATCTTCCAACAGATGCACCTGCATTCACACTTAGTCCTTTGTAAATTTTAGCATCAATACCAAACTCTCCGCCAAAGTGCATTTTATCAATGCCACTAATGGCATAGTTCACAAAGTTTCTGTACTCATCATGATAAAAAGTGAGCACATTTATTTGATCCTGTATCTGCGTATAAAAACCGGTTAAACGAATTTTTAGTTTGGGTGCATTCATTACATAACCGGCTTCGGCAGATGTAATTTTTTCGGAACTAAGGTTATCTTGTACGGCATCTCTTGTTCTTGGCGCTATATAAGCATTTTCAAAGAAAGGTGCACGGGTCATATAAGCCCCGTTTGCAAAGAGGTAGTTGCGTCCATCAATCTTATAAGTAGCACCGCCTTTGAAAGTGTAGTTATAAAAATTATTCACTTTAGATTTACCGTAAGAGTTGTTGGGAAACAAACCTACTCTTGCATTGCCTGTACGAAAGAAGCTGGTGTAAGAATGTTCGGCACTTACAAAGAAATCTATTTTATTAAACTTTACTACAGTTTGTGCCCATACTGCGGCACGCTTAATATCTATATCATAATTATAACCAAGCCGGTCGCCTTCTTTTACAATTCTGTTTGGTCGGTTTAAATTATTTTGATTGGCTTCGGTACTAGTTGCAAAATCTCTTTCGGCAAATTGATTCAAATCCATATAAAAATCTCCGCCCAATAAATCTTCAACTTCTTTGTAATAATGATTTTTTTGGTATTGAAACGAGCCTCCGGCTGTAAAATCTATGTGCTGGTTAATATTTGCATTCAACACCGTATTGAAATTATAACGATTGGTTGCAATAACCCTGTTTTCTAAAATATAACGGCTACGCTTACCTGTAACAGAGTTCCCGGGAATGCCATTTACATTATCAATGGTCATTACACTTCCGTAATTGGTTTGGT
>DEHT01000047.1:15390-44274 GCA_002352045.1 Chitinophagaceae bacterium UBA2793
TTCCAGTCGTGTGTTAAAATAAAAACGGGTTGTGTTGTTTTTGCAACACTCGCATTTCTTTTTTTACCGTTTTGATAACCCCAATAAGGGTTGTAGTAAACATCACCGGCAATGTCTAACATTTCTTTTACCGATGCGCCACCTCTGCCATTTTCGGTGGGGGTAACCATCCCTACAAAAGATAGCAGGTGCCGGTCGTTTAATCTTTTGTCAACAGCTAAAAATGCAGAATACCCATCGTAATAAGTGCCAGGCGAATATCCTTCGTCTGCCCATCGGCGTGAGCCCGATAAAGTAAATGCCCAACCTTTGCTGTTTAAGCCGGTACTATGCGTAAGCATTATTCTATTAAAATAATTTCGATTGCTTATAGCATAGTTAATACTGGTTTGTTTTCGTTGGCGGCTTGCACGGCTATCAATATAAGCCATACCACCTATATCGCCCATTGCATAAGGATTGGCTTTAAGGCCATGCACNNTCCCTGTTGCGCATTACATCATTTAATCCACCCCATAGCCCGTAAGGTGTAAATCCATTATCGAGGTTTTCCATGGGCATGCCATTTATATAAGTGCTGAACATATCCGCATCATAACCCCTTATACGAAAGCGAACGGCATTAAAATGAAAGGAGGCGGCACTCAGAAAAGGATCTCTTCCGGCTCCTAATACAGAAGAAACATTTTGTGCACTTCCATCCTGCATATCATTTTCATCTAATGAAATTACCGGAATATTGTCTGTAATAGCATCTTGCAGCTCACCAACTATAATGGTATCCTTTGGGGCATTGGGTGGAGCGGGGTTTGCAGGCGTTGTTTGCTGCCCAAAACTTTTACCCATGCCCAAGAGCAAACAAAATACTCCTGATAACACAGGGGTAAATTTACAAGTCATAAGCAAATTAATTTTAAGGGAGCAAATTTACCATAAGATTGTTTACAAACCGCTACCCTGCTTCTTTTGTGAAGAAATTAATAATTAAATAATTCACTATGTACATTATCTCTTTATTTTTGGCATCATTAGTTTAATATGAAAAAAAATTTTACCCTTTTACTTGCCTTATTTTTTTGTGTGAATGCTTTTGCTCAAAACAAATACAAAGTTTCATTGATAGGTTTTTATAATGTAGAAAACCTGTACGATACCGTTAACAATACCATGGTAAATGATGAGGAGTTTTTACCCAACAGTGAGCGACATTACAATGGACGTATTTATTTAGATAAATTAGAAAGGCTCTCCTCTGTATTTTACCAGATGGGTACCGAAATTAATCCAGACGGGTTAGCCATCATTGGTTTAGCAGAAGTAGAAAATGATACCGTGTTGAACGATTTGGTAAATACTAAATTGCTAAAAGATCGTAAGCTTAAATTTGTTCATTATAATTCTCCTGATAAACGTGGAGTGGATGTAGCCATGCTTTATAATCCAAAATATTTTACACCGCTTTACAGTACTCCATTATTTGTTCAATTGCCTGGAGGAAGCAAAGATTCTTATTTTACCCGTGACATTTTGTATGTAAAAGGTTTAATGGATGGCGATACAGTGCATGTTTTTGTAAACCACTGGCCCAGCCGTAGTGGTGGCGAAGAGCGCTCAATACCTGCCAGGGCTGCTGCTGCATCGGTGGCAAAGCATTCTATTGATTCTATATTAACGTCTAATTCAAAAAGCAAAATTGTACTAATGGGCGATTTGAATGATGATCCTATTAGCCCAAGCGTTGTAAAGGTATTAGGTGCAAGTGGGAACGAAAAGAAAGTGAAAGAAACTGGGCTGTTTAATCCCTGGGTAGATATGTATAAAAAAGGGCTCGGCACGCTTGCATACCAGGATGCCTGGGGATTGTTTGACCAGGTAATTATTTCCGGCAGTTGGTTAAACAAAGATCAGTCGGGATATTTTTATCAAAAAGCAGTTATCTATAATAAAGATTTCCTGGTACAAAAAACCGGTAGGTACAGAGGATATGGTAAACGCACCTGGGATGGCACTACTTATAATTATGGCTATAGCGATCACTTTCCGGTTTATTTAGTAATGTTGAAAAAAGTGAATTAAATTACCGTTAACTGTATAAAACATAGTGAAATGGCTTCTTTAAGAGGCCATTTTTTTTTACATTTGCCTTTCATTTTAAACTTATATGTATGAAGAAGATTTACTTTAGCTTAATTGGTCTGCTCTTTTGCAGCATTACATTTGCACAACAAGGGAAAAATTTGGTTGGTACAGAAAATATTCCTCCAAAAAGATGCGCCACCGCCGAACTGCTGCAAAGCTTTATCCAAAATACCCCCGGTGCACAAACTACGGAAAGCTTTGAAAGCTGGATAAGTCAAAAAATTGCTGAAAGAAGGGCAATAGGCTTAAATAGAACCGTAACTCCCAATGTATTACTTCCAGTTGTTTTTCATATCATTCACGACAATGAAACTGTTGGCACGGGTAGAAATATTTCACAAGCCCTCATTCGTCAACAAGTGTTACAAATAAATAAAGACTTTGCCAATCTTTCAAATAGCCCTTATGCAGTTTCTGAAAATACAGGAATTCAATTTGCATTGGCTCAAACAGATCCATTGGGTAATACTTTAGCAGAACCCGGAATAGATAGGATAAATAGAAACGATAAAACCTGGACAGCTCCTCCTTATACCGTTGGTTATGCAAGCCCTGCAAATAATTATTTAACCAACACCATTAAACCAAACAGTATTTGGGACCCAACAAGATATCTTAACATTTGGATATCAGAATGGGAGGCAGGTATTTTAGGTATTGCCACATTCCCCACCGCTTCAGGACTCTCCGGTCTTGGAGGTGGTGAAACAAATTCTACAGCAGGTGTTACTGTAGATTTTCAAACCGTAGGTAGTTTATTTACAACCAATACTAGTTGTGCAAATATTTATGGTAAGGGCCGCACATTAACACATGAACTAGGTCATTTTTTTGGGCTAAGACATATTTGGGGTGATGGAACCTGTGCAACCGATTATTGCGCCGATACTCCCACACACGAAGATGCCAACGATGGAGTTCCGGTACACCCCAAACCAAACGCCTGTGGCACTCTCGATGAAATGTTTGAGAACTATATGGATTACTGCAATGATATTGCCTCAAATACTTTTACAACAAACCAGGTAGATAGAATGGAGGCAGTAATGACTAACAGCCCCAGAAGAAATACCCTTCACGCTTCAACTGTAGGTAAAGTATTAGTTACAGCGAGCAATCAAATTGCCTTTGCCGATTGTGCAGGAACACTCACCGTTTCTGAAGCTTCTTCTATGACGGTTTGCCCAAAATATAAAGACATTAGTTTAATGCTCAATGTAGAAGATAAGGCTACTGCAACTACAACTGTTACCATAAACACAGCAGGTACTGCGGTTAATGGTGTACACTATCAGCTTTTAACACCAACAGTTACTTTCAACAATGGCGATAATTTTAAAGCCATTAATATCAGAATTTTTGATGATGCAGTTGCATCGGGTGTAAGAACCATTAACCTTTCTTACAGTATTGGTGCAGGTGGAGGCGTATCTGCTGCGCCAACTGCTCAAACTTATGCTATAACAATTTTAGATAACGACTTAAATTCAGGCATCAATAATAACAATCAAACTGTAACAATTTTCTCTGAAAATTTTGGAACTACCGGGGTTAATGGAACACTTCCTTCCGGATGGATTAGAGGAACTTTCTCGGCAAGTACCAATACCTGGGTGGCCAATAATCAATATGGATTGGCCACAGGTTTTAGCGCCGCCGATGGAAGAGCATTGCATATTACAAATGTGGCAAGCAGCGAGGTTGCTCCAAATGAATATACCCTAACGGGTGCTTCCAATGCTGTGGCCATTACAAGAGGTATAAATACTACCGGATATAAAAATATTAAAGTAACATTCGATTATGCTTGTGAAGGCGAATTGTTTGGTGGCGATATATACGATTATGGAGCGCTTCTATATACTGTGTCAACGCAAACAACCAACTTAAATTATGTAACCGATAACAATAACGAGGTAATTCAATTTCAGGGACAACCAAACAAAACAAATGTTACCATTAATTTACCTGCTGATGTAGAGAATAGAACAAATTTTTGGTTAGCATTTAACTGGGTAAACGATGGCTCTGAAGGCAGCAACCCTCCTTTTATTATTGATAATATTGTAGTTACAGGAGAAGTTTTAGGTGTAGAATCGGTATTAAACCAATCTGTAACTAATTCACAAAACAGTGGGCAAACATCGCAGTATGTTAGTAACACAAATAAAATTATTGCTCAAATTGCAAACCCCAATGCAAATATTGGCTGTATCACCGCCAGCATTACCGCAGCGGGCACTAACCTAATTCCACTTACCACCAATGCAGGCTCTTACCAGCGTAGCGAAAAAGTAATTCGCTTAACTCCTGCTGTTGCCAATACAACCGCCACTTACCAGGCAACTTTTTATTTCACCACTGCAGAGCTTGCAGCATGGGGTGCTAATGTGCCTAATTTAAAAATATTGAAAGTGGCAGATGGTGTAAGCCTTTCTTCTACTTTAAACAATACCAACTCTGCCATTTTCACACCTACGGTAAGCGACCAAAGAGCAACGGCCGGTTATGCATCTTTCACTATTAATGCTACCGGTGGTTTCTCTCAATTTGTATTGGTTTCTCAAAACGTGGCTTTACCCGTAAGCCTGCTTAGCTTTGAAGCAAGGCCCAATGGTAAAAATATTTTACTTAACTGGAGTACGGCCACCGAAACCAATAACAAAGGTTTTGTGGTAGAACGCAGCGCAAATGGTACCCAATTTGAAAGTATAGGTTGGGTAGATGGTGCTATCAACAGCAGCCGGGAAACAGCTTACAGCTATGCAGATAATTTTGTACAACCCAATCAATTGTATTATTATCGGTTACGCCAAACCGATATAGATGCCAGGGAATCTTTATCGGAAATAAAATCTGCTAAAATTAAAGGCTCGGTCGATGTACATATAACGCTTAGCCCCAACCCTGCTAAAGGACAGTTGAAAATATTCAGCACCGGTGGTAAAGCTTTAAGCGATATTCATTTATACGATACAAAAGGCCAATTAGTACAAACATGGAGAAATATTAATTGTTCTACTGAAGCTTTCCTGCTCGATATTAGTAATGTTGCTGCAGGCGTTTATATGATACAGGTAGTTAATGGCAAAGCAAAAGCAACCGAAAAACTCATCATTCATCCATAAAATTAAAAGGTTGATTTTTTTTCACAAAGAGCGGCAAATGCCGCTCTTTGTGAATTTGTGTAAAAATAAAAAATAGCATCTTTGCTTTTAATTGCTTAATTTGTTAATCAACCTCATTTTTAAACAAAGTATTGGATGAAATATTTTAAAGGGGCACTAAGTGTATTAAAAAACAAATACTTTTTAGCGGCTGCATTTTTTTTGGTGTGGATGGCTTTTTTTGACCCTAAAGATTGGGGCCTTTTATTAGAGAAGCGGGCAAAGCTAAAAGATCTTGAAAAAAGTGAAAAACACCTGAATATCCAAATTGCAGATACCCGTGCAGAACTAAATATGCTTAAAACCAATGCCCAAACCATAGAAAAATACGCCAGGGAAAACTATTATATGAAAAAAGACAATGAGGATTTGTTTATAGTAAATCCCGAAAAAAAATAAAGGAAAATACCCTTTTTAAGCAATAAACCTGCTGTTGGCACGTTTATAGATTTGGACAAGATATTTATTTATTGAATTTTAATACAGTTTATGCACAATTTTACTACGGAAGATTTGCTACAATACCTGTACAACGAAACTTCTGCCGAAAAAAAGGAAGCAATGAATGCTGCGCTTATTTCCGACTGGAGTTTGCGTGAAAAGTTAGAAACTTTGGTAGCACCTAAAGCCACTTTAGACAGCATTCAATTAGTTTCGCCACGCAAAAGTACATTGGAAAGCATCTTGAACTATGCGGAAAAATCTGTTGAAGAATTTTCGGAAAAGGTATGAAAGCAATTTAAATTAAAGAACTTTGCCCCGGTATTAAACTAACCGGGGTTTTTTATTTATGACCAGGAAACAGCGCTACCAAAGCATTATAGAATATTTTTTAGAACATGCTCCCAATGCCGAAACCGAGTTGCTGTACGACAATCCTTATCAATTGCTGGTGGCCGTTATTCTTTCGGCACAATGCACCGATAAAAGGGTAAACCTTACCACTCCAGCTATTTTTGAGAAATACCCTACCGCAGAAAGCATGAGCCATGCTACGGCAGAAAAAATTTTTCCACTTATAAAAAGCATTAGTTACCCTAATAATAAGAGTAAGCACCTGGCCGGAATGGCAAAAATGCTGATGACTCACTTTGACGGCGAAGTACCCATGACCGTTGAAGAACTTGTTCAACTACCCGGCGTAGGTCGCAAAACCGCCAATGTTATCACCAGTGTAATAGATGAACAACCCAATATGGCAGTTGATACGCATGTATTTAGAGTAAGTGCCAGAATTGGTTTAACCATTGGGGCAAAAACACCGGCCGCTGCCGAAAAACAACTCATTCAATTCATTCCACCGAAATATGTACACAGAGCACATCACTGGCTTATATTGCATGGCAGGTATATATGTGTTGCCCGTAAGCCCAAATGTGATCAATGTGGCATTAGTATGGTATGTAAATTTTACAACAATCAATAGTCATACTACATCATTTCTCAAAATTTATTGGTTTATTTGTAAACTTTTCTACCCAATTGGGCGTTTGAAATTTAGATTCATCAAACTCATGAGAAAACAATATATATCCCTGTGTGTTTTAGCAATGCTGCTAATTGTGGGCAATCGAGCGGCTGCTCAATATTATTTTTACAACGATGGCTACTACGATACGCCATTAATGTTTGAAGTAGGTGGCACCATTGGAGCTATGAATTCGCTTACCGATATCGGTGGTAAAAAAGGTATTGGTGGTAAATTTGTAAAAGACCTTAACATGGGCAATACCGAATTTACCGGAGGTGCCTATATAGCTGCTTTGTATAAATATACCGTAGGTGTAAGACTCGAAGTAAATTTTGGCAAAATTTCTGCCGAAGATAGTGTGTTGAGTAAAGTTGCAACCACCGATATTGCCAGGGCTCGTTACAACCGAAACCTTAGCTTTAGAACAAATATTACCGAAGTAGCAGCCGTAGCAGAGTTTCACCCGCTTTTTGCTTTTATCGACTGGACCGCCAGGGATGGTGAACCACCCCGTTTTTCGCCTTATGTGTTGGGAGGCATTAGTTACTTTTCATTTAACCCTCAGGCAAAATTGAATAATACATGGGTTAACCTGCAACCCCTGAGTACCGAAGGCCAGGGCTTTGCAGAATACCCCGATAGAAAACCATATAAATTAAATGCTTTGGCTTTCCCCGTAGGCGCAGGCATTAAGTACGAACTATCACCCATGATAAACCTAAGAGCCGAGTTTATGTACAGGGCCACCACTACCGATTATATAGATGATGTAAGTACCAACTATATTGACAAAAGTCTTTATGCCAATTATTTTGCCGGAACCAAATTAGTTAATGCCGTTTTATTGAGCGACAGACAACGTGGCGAATACCTTCCACAAACTTACCCCGACAAAAAAAGAGGCAACCCAAAAGACAAAGACAATTTCTTTAGTGCTAATTTAAAAATTGGTATTGCGCTGGGTAGAGAAAGACAGTAATTCAACTCTGAAAATATTTTTTAGCTGCTTTTCATACAAGCAGCTTTTTTATACGGTTACTCAACCAAATTTTAACTAAAATTAGGTATAGTCATTTTGACAAATATGCAGTTTTGCATGTGAATTGCACATTGCTTTTCACAACAAATCAATTTAAAAACAAAAATGAACAACAATCAAAAACCTTTACCCAGTTTAATCCTTTGCATTGTTTTGGATTTGGTGGGTTATGCCAGTTTTAGTGTTCCACTCTTGGGCGAATTTGCCGATATAGTGTGGGCTCCGGTATCAGGATTACTATTTTACAAACTATTTGGCGGTAAAATGGGGCTGCTGGGTGGCGGCTTCAGTTTCCTGGAAGAGTTTTTACCCTTCACCGATTTTATTCCAACATTTACCATTGCCTGGGCATTGCGCTATTTTGGAAAAGAAAAACATCAGGTGAGTATTATTAAAAGTATGCACTAAATAAAAAAGCGGCCAATTGGCCGCTTTTTTTATTGCCCGACTTATAAAATTTTATTTTGTATTAGTTGACATTTACAAAAAGAAATACACTAAGTGTTTTTTTATGCTATAAAAAAGAGCCGCTGTTTACGGCTCCAATAAAAAATTCAAAATGCGATGATTATTGATCCCACCACAGTTTTTGATCTAGCCCGGTAATACTGGGAACATTAGGGCCATTACGGGTAAGCTCAACAGATGGATAATTAAGCCTGCGAATAAATGTTGGCAATGCAACATTTGCCGGCAGCGAAAAACCTGTATAATTATAATTGGTTCTTCTTGCATCGTTCCAGGTTTCGGGGCTAAGAAATAAGGCTTTGTATTTTTCTTTAAAAATTAATTGAAGGGTTAAGTTGGAAGCGCCCACGGAAACCGANNCCATCCAAATAAGCTGCATAAGCACCCGGCATATCGTTTCCTAATCTAAACTTTGCCTCTGCTTCTAAAAATTTTATTTCGGGATAAGATATGATAAACAATGGAGAGCTGGTACTACTATAAAATCCACTTGTTGATATATAAGATTCTTCCCGATTAATTCCGGTTCCAACACGGCCCAACCCATTGGGTGTTCCCCGGTAATCGCCAAATTGCGTAAGCGTTCCAATGAGTGGTAATCTTGGATCAAAAATTCCGTAAATAGTTCCATCCATCATATCTACATATTGAGTGCTTAAGAAGCCTCCCAATACCAATGCTGCATTATCAACAGCTACCTGTGCCCATGGATTTCGTATATCGAAGGCAGTTATAGCTGCATCATCGCTATTGGATGTATAAGCAGCATTTATTGCAGCCAATACACTGTTAGCATTATAGTTAGGAGTTTTTGAAACGAGGCTTAAAAATCTTGCTTTGAGTGCATTGGCAGTTTTTATCCATGCGTCCACCTCTCCGTGATGTATTAAATCTAAATCGGTGCTTAAGTCAAAAGCCGATCCCGGTTGTTGCAGCAAAGCAATGCCTTCATCTAAAAGGCTTAGGCATTTGTTGTACAATTCCTGTGCATCATCGTAAATGGGCGTTAAGGTTTCGCTGGTAAATGCTTGCGAATAAGGAGCGCTGCCCCACACATCGTGCAGCATTTTTAAATTGAGTGCCATCAAAATTTTAGCTACACCCTGGTGCTGGCTCGATCCGGAACTGGCGCCCAATTTTTCCATGTCGTAAATATCCGTCATGGTATTGTACAGGTTTGTCCAGGTAGAGCTTGCATCTACTTCTTCATAAATATCTGAAGCCGACCCCGGGTTGGGAGAGGCAAAATACTGTACATAATTTGCAGAAAGCGACCCTACCCTATATACATTGAGTGCCGATGAATAAGTAACCTGGCCAAGCAAACCATTGATGGGTGGTTTAGTGGGTGAGTTGGGGTTGTCGTTTACATCTAAAAACTTTTTACAGGACGTAAGTAAAACAACCGCTAATAAAATATATAAACTTGCTTTTTTCATTTTGTTGAATTTTAATGTGGCTTAAAATTTAAGATTTAAAGAAAAAATAAAGCTGCGCATTGCGGGATAAGTAAAGCCTGCAAAACCGGTGGCTGTACTTCCGGAACTAAAGCTGGAGCTTTCCGGGTCGTATCCGGAATAATCTGTAATTAACCACAAATTGTTTCCGGTAAAACTTACAGTAGTTTCTTTAAATAAAGCACTTTTAATAATAGTTTTAGGAATTGTATAGCTTACAGTAACATTGCGCAAGCGTATCCAGGAAGCATCTTCTACAAAATTTTCCGAAATACCTCTAAACACATTGCGGTAGTAACCGGCTCCGTAATTTCTTCCATCGGGCATTACGCCCTGGCCGGAATATACAATGGCTGTATTGGGTGTACCATCGCTTAGTACACCTGCATAGGTTTGTGGCGTATTTCTGTCTTCGGTATATTTTGCAATTCCAAAAGCAGCCATAAAATTGCTCAACTGGTTGTATTTATACATGCCCTGTTGCGCATCAAATTGAAATGACAGTCCTAAGTTTTTATAACGAAAACTGTTTACTATTCCTCCTATCCATTTAGGTTGAACATTGCCCAACATACGTTGTTTTGCATCTCTCACCGGGAAGCCACGATTGCTGCCGGTAGAAGCAATAATATAGGGCAGGTTCTTTTGAACCGTTACGCCATCATCAGTTAAACCGTTATAATACCTAAAATAAGAAGTGCCATACAAAATACCCGCAGATTGGCCGGGCACGTACTTCATGGTAACTGTGGCGCCGGCATAACCAAACTGATCGGCAATTACAAGTTCTGTTAGTCCTTCTTTAATGCTCAATACCTTATTTCGGTTGGCGGTATAATTCAAATTTACTTCCCAAGAAAAATCTTTCTTTTGAATAGGACTACCGGTAAGTGTAATTTCCAAACCTTTGTTTTCAATTTCACCTGCATTGATTACAGTAGCCGTATAACCGGTGGTAGGTGAAATTGCCACAGGAATAATTTGATCTTTACTATTTAACTTATACCAGGTTACATCTAATCCTATTCTGTTTTTTAAGAATTGAAGTTCGGCACCAATTTCTAAAGTTGTTGTTCTTTCCGGCTTAAGGCCATCATCGCCTTTAGTATTGTCTCTTGTCCAAAGCACCTGGCCTGTAGAGCTTAATACATAAGAGCTATAATAAGTGTTCAAATTATAAGGTTCGTAATCTTTTCCGATTTGCGCCCACGAAGCTCTTAATTTGCCATAGCTCCACCATTCGGGCAATTTAATTTTATCGGAAAAAACGCCGGCTAAACTAAACGATGGATAGAAGTAAGAATTATTGCCCGGAGCCAATGTAGATGTTTGATCGTTTCTTCCGGTAGCAGTAAAAAATAAAAAGTTATCGTAGTTGGCGGTAAGCTCACCATAAAAACTCACAATCCTGTATTTCTCTACATACTCCGATGCCGTTCTTATTTTAGTATTGTTGAGCGTAAGTAAATCCGGAATATCTAATTCATCTCCTTCGGCAGTTACCCTGTTATAATATTCTGCCCTTGTTTCTGTTCCTAACCGTAGCTGTGTTCCAATTTTAGAAGTCCAGTCTTTTTTTAAACTTGCACTTAGGTTTGAGTTGATGAGCCTATTGCGAATTCGATATTCATACACAAAGCCTAATCCATTATCTTCATAAGGCCTTTCACCTACTATTCCCTTTGGCCCTGGTGCAGTGTAGGTACGCATATCATTCGATTCATCTATACCCAGGCGATAATTAATATCTAACCATTTGGATGGAGAATATTCCCAGTTCATATTTCCTATTAACCTGTTTACATCATCTTTAAACCTATTGGTATATGCGCCATAAATGGGGTTGTTATTTTCGTAAGTTTTCATGGTGCCTTCGGGAGTTTTATAATCTTTTACATCCCACCTGGGCGACCAGTATGTAAGACTTTCATTGTATCTATCGGCATTATAACGATAACCTCCGGAATTAATATAATAAAGCGATGGGTTAAACTTGAGTTTATTACCCATTTTAAATGTTCCGTTTATTCTTGCCGAAATATTTTTATAATCGGTAAAAGGAATAGTACCCTCTTGTTTAAAATAAGATAACGAACTGCTGAAAATAGCATTTTCGGTACCCCCGCTTAAACTAACGCTGGTTCTGGTTTGGTTGCCGTTTTGATAACCTCTACCATAATGATTAAATAATTTATCGGGATGTGTTGGATCCAACGCTTTTGCTTCGGCAATGGTAGGCCCCCAACTTGGCCAAAAACTAATACTATCATAAACGCCGGTATAGCCTTGCGTATATTTATTTTGAACTTCGGGAAATTTATTTACCTGGTCTATCCCATAAGAGCTGGTTACAGATACTTGTATTTTACCTGCCTTACCCGACTTGGTAGTGATGAGTACCACACCATCGGAACCGGCTTGGCCGTATAGCGCTGTGGCTGCACCGCCTTTTAAAACTGTTACGGTTTCAATATCGTCGGGATTAATATCGGCAGCACGGTTGCTCATTCCACGCAGGCCGGCCTGTTGGCCAACCAGGTTTGTACTATTATCCATTACTACGCCATCAATTACAAATAACGGTTGGTTTCCGCCTGGGCCAAGCGACTTTACACCTCTAATTAAAATAGAAACGCCTTGCCCGGGAGCACCACCGGTACTATTAATTTGTACGCCGGAAATTTTTCCCTGCATGGCATTTAAAATGTTCGACTGTTTGGAAATGGCCAGTTCCTCGGCCTTAACTTCCTGCGCCGAATAACCTAAAGACCTTTTGTCTTTCTTTACGCCAAATGCTGTAACTACCACTTCATCGAGATTGGTTGAGCGAAGTAGTTGTACATTAATGGTGCTTCTATTTCCCACCTTTACTTCCTGCAATACAAATTCGGCCGAAGAAAAAATAAGCACAGCATTATCGTTTTGAACTGTAATGCTGTAGAGTCCATTTTCGTCGCTACTAACGGTATTGGACGCCCCTTTTTCCTGCACATTGGCAAATGAAAGGGCTGACCCATTTTGGTCGGTAATTTTGCCGCTAATTTTTTTTTGGGCAAACATTGAAAGTGGAACAAAAAATAGAATACCAAATAAAAATTTTCTCATAGCAAAGTTTTGTTTGGTTAAAAAATATGTTGGCAACATTTATGGAGAGAAAAAGTATGTTGCGCATAAGCTTCTCAAATTTAAAATAAGTTTTTTATAATATTTGTTGACTTACTAAAAATAAAAGTTGCAAAAAGCTGCAAAAAATGAGGCTGAATAAAATTAGGTAGGGCATACATTTTTTATTTTGTTTTCAATTTTGCATTGAAAAAAGTTGAAAAGCATTTATGGCTTTAACACTAAACATTATCTTAACGGCGTACTGTTGTACTGCTAAATTTGTACATTTGAAAAAACTATTAAAGTCATGAAAAAATTACTCATCCTTTGTGTGCTCGCAGTTGCTGCATTCAGCTTAAATGCCCAGGTAAGTTTTACGGCGCTTGAAATTTCATCTGCAAAACCCATGCAGAATTCCGCAATAAAATTTACTTACAATAAAAAATTTTCGCCCTTGGTTAAAGAAGCCGGTGTTGATATTGTGATCTATCAATTTACCGACAATGGGCGTTACAAAGTAATAGAACCCGCCATTACCAAAAAGAACGATTTATACATCGGAAATTTTAAACTCGATAATAATGCAACCGCATTGTTATTTGGCTTTTCTTATAACGATGTAAAAGACAACAATAAAAAAGACGGTTACATTGTACCGTTATATGACAAGGATGGGGCAATACTCCCCGAATCGTACTCAAGTGTTTACAATTTATATAATGGGCAGGCAGAATATTTAACCGGGCTCAATGCCGATAAAGCAAAAGCAATAAGTTTTTTAGAAGATGCATTAAAAAACAAACCATCCTTAAAGAATAATACGGCTTTCTTTGGTACCTACCTGGGAAGTATTTCATCAAAACTAAAAGGAGAGTCAATTCCGGTAATTACTCAGGAGTTAGAAGCATATAGCAAAAGAGCTAACCTTACCGAAAAAGATTACATACTAATGATTGGTTGGTACAACCGTGCCAACAAACCCGAATTAAAAGAAAAAGCCAATGCCCTTACTACAGAAATGAAAACCAAATTTCCACAAGGCGAATGGCAAAAAAATGAATTGAGAACGGCTTTTAGCAAAGAAAAAGACATTGAGAAGAAAGAACAATTGTATAAAGATTTTTTGAGTAAATATCCCGAAACAAAGAATGATAAATTAACAAATGATTTATTACTTGAACAATTGGGAAGTGCCAAGGCAAATGCCGCATTGCAGAGAAAAGACTTTGACGGTTATTTTAAAGTTTTAGAACAACTATCCTTCAAGCAACAAGCTTCTTTGAACAATAACAACGCCTGGAATATGGCCGAAAAAGACGAGAACCTTGAAGAAGCAAAAAAAATGAGTTGGCAGGCGGTTAATTACGCAAGGCAGGAATGGAAAGAACCTAAAGAAGCAAAGCCCGATTATGCTACCAACAAACAATGGAAAGAAGGAGCAGAAAGAACCTATGCCATGTATGGCGACACTTATGGTTTTATAATGTACAAGTTAGGCAATTACAAAGAAGGATATACCTATGCAAAAGAAGCTGCCGGCATTAATAAATTTAAAGATGCCGAATACAATGAACGCTACGCTTTATTAGCATCAAAAGTGCTACCCGATGCCGAAACAAAAAAAATTATTGAACAATTAGTGGAAGAAGGAGCCGCAGCATCGACAACAAAAGAAATTTTAAAAACCATTTACACAAAAGAAAAAGGCTTCGAAGATGGGTACGATAAATACATTGCAGCATTAGAGCAAACTGCTAACAATAAAAAGAGAGCAGAAATTGCCAAAGAAATGTTGAATGAAAAAGCACCCGCTTTTGCTTTAAAAGATTTTGACGGTAATGAAGTGAGCTTAGCTTCTTTAAAAGGCAAAGTAGTGGTAGTTGACTTTTGGGCTACCTGGTGCGGTCCCTGTATTGCATCTATGCCAGGCATGAACAAAGCATTGACAAAATATAAAGACAATCCTAATGTGAAGTTTTTATTTGTTGATACCTGGGAAAATGTAGAAGATAAATTAAAGAATGCCAAAGATTTTATGACCAAAAAAAATTATCCTTTCCATGTATTAATGGATAATAAAGATGAAGTGGTTTCTGCATTTGGCGTTTCGGGCATACCTACCAAGTTTGTAGTAGATAAAAATGGTAATATCCGTTTTAAATCGGTTGGCTTTAATGGCAATGATGATGCATTGGTTTTTGAACTAAGTACCATGATTGAAATGGCTGGCATGTAATTAATCTAATAATAAATAAAAAATGGCTCGCTTTAACGAGCCATTTTTTATTTTATGCAAGCAAGCAGTTTTGCCAGTAAATCATTCTCATTATAATTTTTAAAACCCAACCTTACGATAACTAATTTTTTTGATGGAATAATAAATACATTTTGCCCGGCATATCCATCAGCAAAAAACATATCTGCCGGTGCTGCAGGAAATCTTCTTCTTTCCGGATTATTTGCATCTTTTCCATTGAGCCAAAATTGAAAGCCGTATTGTTGCAGGCTATCAGCATTAATGGGTGCCACCGATTGAGCTACCCAATCGTCTGTAAATACTTTTTCTCCATTTACCATTCCATTGTTGTAATACAGCAAACCAAACCTTGCCCAATCCTGAGCGGTGGCATACATATACGAAGAGCCAACCATAGTACCACTTGCATCGGGCTCCATAACTGTATGGTACATACCTAATTTGTAAAATAAAGAATCGTATAAAAAGCTGTGATAATTTTTATCGCCAACTGTTTGCCTTACTATCCTACTTAAAATATTACTATTGCCACTGCTATAATAAAATCGGGTGCCTGGCTTTTCTCTTAGCTTTCTGCCGGCGGTATATGCCCCCATATCGGCTTTATTAAAAAGCATTTGAGTGGCTTCGCTGTGCTTGCTATAATTTTCTTCAAAATTTAAACCACTGGTTTGTTGCAATAAATTTTTTAGTGTTATGTTTTGTCGGTCGTCTTTTACATTGGCCCATTCGGCTACAGGTGCGTTTGCATTCACATCTAATTTACCATCCTTTACTAATAATCCTACCAAAGCTGCGGTTACACTTTTTGCCATAGACCATCCCAGCATTTTTGATTGGGCAGAAAATCCTACGGCATACTTTTCTGCAATCAACTGCCCATTATAAACCAGCAACAATGCCCTGGTTTCCTGTTGATGCTTCTCGTTAATTTTATTTACTTCTTGCTGCAAAAGTTTATTCAGCTTTGCTACATCCACGTTGGGTGGAATAAAAGAAGCAATTTTATTTCCTGCAGGCCATTCCTTATTTGTTAAACTATCCGTCATTGATTTCAAAACCGGGGCAGGCTGGTTTCTAATTTCACTTTCGGGTAATTCATTTACTAATGTACAACCCAGTCCTGCTCTGTAAATTGCTTTTCTTTTTGCAAAACCCCACACTTTGCCGGTAACCGAACTGTCGGTATAGTTAATGGAATAACTACCCAGTTTTAAAGGAAAACTACCCAGTTCTTCTGCAGCAACCGATGCCGAATTTCTCTGTGCTAAAAAAACACAGGAGCACATATTCTTAGCTGTATAACCACTAATGATTGGGAACGATACCCATGCATATCGGATTCCATAAACCAGCACTGCTAATAAGAGCAACCAACTTATTTTTTTAACCAGCTTCATTATTTAAAATTTTATTCCACATAAATTTAGTTTATAGGCATTTATCAAAATGAATTAATTTAACTTCAACGGATAATCTACAAGCCAACTTCAGTATGAACCAGCGGTATTATTCATTAGATGTTTTTAGAGGCGCTACAGTAGCGTTGATGATTTTAGTTAACAATCCGGGTTCGTGGAGCCATATTTATGATCCGCTGGAACATGCTGCCTGGCACGGCTGCACTCCTACCGATCTTGTTTTTCCTTTCTTTTTATTTGCAGTGGGTAATGCCATGGCATTTGTAATGCCAAAGTTGCAACAAAGTGGCACTGCAGGATTTTGGAAGAAGGTTTTGAAAAGATCGGTATTAATTTTTTTAATTGGATTGTTCTTAAACTGGTTTCCTTTTGTGCGATACAACGATGCAGGAGAATTGATATTAAAGAAATGGGAAACAGTAAGAATAATGGGCGTTCTGCAACGCATAGCACTATGCTACTTATTTGCCTCTATAATTATTTATTACTGTAAACTGAAAGGCAGCTTTGTATTTGCAGGCATTTTACTAATGGCCTATTGGTTTATGTGCATTGCCGGCAATAGTGCCGACCCATACAGTTTGAGCGGTTGGTTTGGAACCGATATTGATAAAGCAATTATTGGCGAAAAACATTTGTATCGTGGAGAAGGGGTACCCTTTGACCCCGAAGGCCTGATGAGCAGTTTTGCTGCAATTGTTCAGGTTATTTTGGGATATATAGCCGGCAATTATATAATTACAAAAGGAAAAAATTTTGAGATGCTTACCGGGCTTTTTGTAGCCGGATGTGTTTTAATTTTTACAGGTTTTTGCTGGGATATGTTTTTCCCTATAAACAAAAAAATATGGACCAGTAGTTATACCATTTATACAACGGGTCTTGCATTACTTATAATTGCAATGCTGATATATTTAATTGAATTTAAAAATGCAAGAGGAGCATGGAGCAGCTTCTTTAATGCGTTTGGAAAAAATCCTTTATTCATATTTGCATTAAGTGCCCTAATACCCAAAAGCCTGGCGTTGGTTCGAATAGCTAATGGCAGCAAAAATGGAGAAACAACTTATACCAGCCCGCTAAGATGGTTTTACCAAAACTGTTGTGAACCACTATTTACCGACCCCCGAAACGCATCACTGATGTATGCCATTTTGTTTATTGCTTTTATGTGGTTGTTAGCCTGGCTGCTACACAAAAAGAAGATATATATAAAAGTTTAACCACTTGCTCAATCATAAATACTACTCAATAATTGTAAAGTCAATAACAGGCTGTGTATTGTAGCTTTAGCAGGTTCAACCGGCAAAAATGAGGATACTAATTCTTTCGATATTGTTATTGTTTGGCAATGTGATAAATGCTCAAAGCAAATCGGTTTTTCTACCCGAACCTATCTATTGGTGGCCTGTATCATTATTGCTTATTTTTTTTCTTGCAATACTACTTTTAATTTTTCGTAGAAAAAACAAACAACTAATCGATTCGCAATTGAAGAATGCGGCGTTGGAAGCCAATAGAACAGACCAAATAAAGCACCAACTGGAACTGGAGCAGGTAGTAAATTATTTTACCCAATCAATGTACAATTATAATAGTACCGAAGAACTGCTTTGGGATATAACCCGGAATTGTATAGCTCACCTGGGTTTTGAAGATTGTGTAATTTATATGGTAGATAAGGAAAAGAATGTACTCCTTCAAAAAGCAGCCTGGGGGCCAAAAACAACAGATGAAAACAAAATTGTAAACCCATTGGAAATTCCCATAGGAAAAGGAATTGTAGGGCATGTAGCACATACAGGCAAAGCAGAAATTATAAACGACACCCTTTTGGATAGCCGATATATTGTTGATGATTTAATGCGCAACGCCGAACTCACCGTACCTATTATTCATAACGATAAAACAATTGGCATTATTGATTGTGAACATTCGCACAAGAATTTTTACACTTCCCGGCATCTTCAAATTGTTGAAACAATAGCTGCATTGGCTGCCGATAGAATTCAACAAATAGATACCATACAGGCGGTTCACCGGCAAGAGCTTCATGTGGCTTCATTAAAAGAAAAACTGGCCGCATCGCAACTTACTGCACTTAGAACTCAAATGAACCCACATTTTATTTTTAATGCACTCAATAGTGTTCAACAATATATTTTAGAAGGCGATGTAGATAAAGCCAACCGCTACCTTACCAAATTTAGCCGATTACAAAGAGAAATTTTACAGCAATGCGATCAGCAATTCATTAGCCTCGAAAAAGAAATAGAAATGCTCAATGGCTATCTTGAATTTGAACAACTGCGGTTTAATGAAAATTTTGAATACCGAATTGAGGTTGCACCGGAAGTAGAGGAAACAGATATTAATATACCACCTATGCTTTTGCAACCTTATATTGAAAATGCTATATGGCATGGATTGATGCCAAAACAGGGCACCAAACTACTGCATATAGGTTTTTCCTTATTGCACGAAGACATTTTGATATGTATTGTGGAAGATAATGGGATTGGCGTGGAAGCTTCGGCCAGGCTTAAACAAAATAGCTCCAACAGGCATGCATCAAAAGGAATGAATCTGGTAAAAAACAGGCTCGAAATACTTCAACAACAATACAATAAACCCTTTTATACAAGCATGGAAACAATAAGAGATGATAACGGCTCCATCCAGGGCACCCGAATATCGCTTCGGGTATATATTGGTTCTTAAATTTTATTACTTATCCTTTACATTATTTTTTTAATTTTAGGATATGTTGAAAGCTCTAATCATAGATGATGAACCTGCCGCTGTAAGAACATTGGAGTTGATGATAAAACGTTATGTGCCCGAAATTGAAGATTTTAAATCAACCAACGACCCTGCAGAAGGAATTCATTTGCTGAAAACATACCAACCCCAAATTTTATTTTTAGATATTCAAATGCCTGTAATGACAGGCTTTGATATTTTAAAACATTTTCCCAACCTACCCTTTAATATCATTTTTACAACAGCGCATGATGAATATGCCATCCAGGCAATTAGATTTTCGGCTTTAGATTTTCTATTAAAACCTATTGACGCCGATGAACTGCAAACAGCCGTGGAAAAATATATGATTAAAGAAGTGTTACAATTGAGCAACCAGGCACTCTACAATAATTTTTTACACAATATCACTTCCGAAAACAAAGATGATTTTAAATTGGCTCTATCTACTACCGAAGGAACTTATTTTTATAAGCCCGAACAAATAGTACGATTGGAAGGAGAAAGCAATTATACCCGATTTTTTTTCACCGAAAAAAAACCAATTCTCGCATCCAAAACACTTAGAGAGTTTGAGGATATTTTGGCTACACATGGCTTTTTACGTATTCACAAAAGTCATCTCATAAATAAAAAACATATTACCAAACTGAGTGGTAATGGCGTATTAACCATGAGCGACAAAAGTATGGTTGAAATAAGCAGGCGAAAAAAAGCCGAAATAGCCGAATACCTAAAAGCCATTTAGAGAGAAACTATTTTATAAGTAGTACTAAATTCAATATTACCACTTGCCGGTAATTGAATGAGCCCAATTTGGTTATTAAAAGCATCCGGTGCTGCACTTAAATTTTCAATTGCAATACTGTTTCTATGATTGGGAGTATATACCTGTAAAATGGGATATAGTTCATTGCAGCTAATTTCCAACTGCATCTTTTTTTCAGGATCTCTTAATACGGCCGCAGGTTTAGCGGTGCTGTTATCAATCAAAAAACTATTATCTAAAAAAGTTGAACCAATGCTACTAAGTTCGACAAAATACGTAGAAGGTAATTTTTTACCACTCGGTAAAAGCTCTTCATCAAACTCCAGCATTTCGTTGCAATTAAACTGCATTTGCAATTCATCAATCTTACCACCAAACGTAAAATAAGGATGCCAGCCATCGGCAATTGGAATAGCAGTAGTTGTATGATTAATAATATTGGTTATAATTACTAACTCATTGCCCTTTTTCAGTTCATACACAACCCTACATTCGTAGTTAAAAGGGTAGCCATCATCTAAAGCATTGTAGGTATATGCAAGCTCAACCCTTGCCGATTCTTCCCCGGCATGAGTAGCAATAATTTCAAAAGGCGCATCATATATTAATCCATGAAGTGCATGTTTACCATGGATAAACTTACTAACCTTGTAATTGTTCCCTTCAAAAACATACGCTGCATCCCGCATTCTGCAAACAAATGGCGACAGCTTACAACTTTTAAAACCCAATGCTTCCACGCTATTTTCAAACTCGGCTTTTGTAGCATAGTTGTCAATTATATTTAAGAATCCTTCTTTATACCGAATTTTAAAAGCATGTAAAATGCCTCCGCAATTTGGTAATATTTCTACGGATGTAGCTGTACTCCCATCTTTCAATTCAACTATATCAAAACCATTCTCTTGTTTTTTCTCAATAGAAAACATAGTACATATTTTAAATAAAGCAAGTTAACCACAGAACAGAAGAAAACAAAAAAAGCAAACCTCAAGCCTTCTTTTTTAAAACCATTACTGATAAATCTTTCAAAATTTTAGCATAATAAATACTCCAAACTAAGTATTTTACTGCAACAGTAATTGGCATACTTTTAATAATAAAACCTTACATAATGAAGAAGATTTTACACTTACTTTTCATTTATTTATTTCTACAAAGTAATTTGAAAGCCCAGCAAAATGACGGAAGCAGCCAGCCCTACTATTATTTTGGCAATCAAAAAATAGCACTGCAAAAAAGCAGTCAAAAAATATATTTGAGGTTAAGCGCTTCTGAAACAATACAGGTAAAAGCACTTTTAAAAAACAATTATCAGCTTTCTGATAAAAGTATCACCGAACTTCAGGATGAGCGTTTTATGGTAGTGGACCTTGGTTTGCAAAACAGTACTAAACTGCAAAACTTAGTTACCAGTATAAAAAACAGCAACCGTGCTGAGGCTATTTTCCCGATAATTACAGCCAGCGATGGTAAAGATGTGGTATTTGATGAAGGCTTTTATGTAAAATTAAAACCTACAACCAACTACCTGCACCTGGCAAGCCTTGCAGCACAAAACAATTGCATCATTGAAAAGCAATATCCGTATAACAATAAAACCTATTTACTAAAAGCAGGCTTTCAAAATAATTACGATGGTCTTAAAATGGCCAACCTGTTTTTTGAATCAGGCTTATTTGAATATGCCGAGCCCGACTTTAGGTTATTGGATGCAAGTGCTTCGGTTCCCAACGATCCGCTTTTTAATTATCAATGGGCTGCAGTAAATACCGGCTCTGTTAATCAGTATAGTGGTACAGTAGGCGCCGATATTGACCTGGATGAAGCCTGGGACATTAGCCAGGGCAGTGCTTCCATAAAGGTTGCTGTAATTGATGAAGGCATACAAAGAACACACCCCGATTTGGTAAACAATATTTCGCCCTTAGGTTTTGGTTTGGTTGCTGCCAACGCTACTACAGGAGAAATTCTCTCTACTGCAAGATCGCATGGCGTTAGTTGTGCAGGCATTATTGCGGCAGAAGCCAACAATAATATTGGGGTTGCCGGCGTAGCTCCACTTTGCAAATTAATTCCCGTAAATGTTACCATCAACACCGGCGGTACTTATGGCACATCTACACAACTTGCACAATGTATAGATTGGAGTTGGGACCAGGGCGGTGCCGATGTACTTTCCAACTCCTGGGGCGGAGGCACTGCATCATCGCTTATACATGATGCCATTATAAGAGCTACCACACTGGGCCGGGGAGGAAAAGGGGCAGTGGTGGTTTTTGCAAGCGCTAATAATAATGCAGGCCTTTCATCTCCCGCTATATTCAAAGAAACCATTGCCGTTGGGGCCATGAGTATGTGCTATCAACGCAAATCTGGTACATCCTGCGATGGCGAAACCTTTTGGGGTGGAAACTATGGCACCGGTTTAGATATTTCGGCGCCGGGTGTAAAAATAGCAACTACAAAAGTAACCGGCACCGGAATAGCACCCAATTTAGATTATAACTTAACTTTTAATGGAACATCTTCTGCCACTCCATTTGTTTCCGGTGTAGCAGCTTTGGTATTAAGTATTAATCCAAATTTTACACAACAACAGGTAAGAGAAATTATTGAAAAATCGGCTAAAAAAGTAGGCCCTTACAGTTATTCATTTGTACAAAATCAACCAAACGGCTCCTGGACTTCGGAGCTTGGCCACGGAATGGTAAATGCAAAAAATGCATTATTACTTGCACAAAATCCTGTATTGTGCCATGTAGAATTAAGCAGCCCAGCCAGTTTACAGGTTTGTAGCGGAGGATCAGTTCCTTTGTCTATTACCAACCATGTGGCCGGTAATACCTATGAGTGGAGAAAAGATGGAGTGAATGCAGGTAGTGGTAATAATTTTAATGCCAATCAAACCGGTGATTATGATGTAATACTCACTACGGCTTCCGGTTGCAAAGACACTTCCTACAAACTACCAATATTGGTTTCTGCTTCTGAAGGAGCATTAGTGGCAGATGCCGGCAGAGATACCACTTTGTACCTAAATGAAAAAACAATTTTAGGCGGAGGCCCGGCTGGTTCTGGAGGAACTGGCATTATTCATCCAATGCGTGCATTTGGTGCTGATTTAAGCAATAATCAATTGGTTCGATTTAGTTTGCAACAACCCAACATTTCTTTCAAATACGTAAAAAATAATTTTATTACTGCGCCAGTGTCAGGCGAATTTTATGCGGGTGCTGCAACTACTCCTTATGGAATTTATATGATAAACAGGCTGTCTAATATGCTGGTTAAAGTAGATACGGCTACGGGAAATACTTACTCAATTGGAAATACCGGTATTGCGGCTGCCAATGGCGCTACATACGACCCTGTTTCTAAAAAGTTATTTGCAATTCGCAACAGTGGAACTTCAAATATTTTGTTTGAAGTTAACCGACTAACCGGTGTAGCTACTCAAATAGCCCCAATAACCGGGATTCCGTCAACTGATTTCATAATAAGCATAAGCGTGGATAATAATGGGCAACTTTATGGGTTAGTACTTTCCGCCACCCTTAATGTAAGCGCAAAAATGATTAGCATTAATAAAGTTACCGGTGCAGCTTCCCTTGTAGGTGGTACAGGTTTTCTTGCCAACTTTGCCCAGGGTGGAGAGGTAGATCCAATAACAGATGAGATTTATCAAATGAGTAGTACTTCTGTATTGGGAAGCAATTCAAGCTTTAGTGGTAAAGGCCTATGGAGAATAAATAAAACCTCTGGCCTTGCAACCTTGGTTGGAAGCATAGCCGAGCCGTATAACACATTTGACGCAATGGCCATTGCAGGCAAAGAATATAAATACCAATGGAGCCCGGCAACTTTTCTAAGTAATGCCAATGATGCCAATCCACAATTTACCGGAACCACTCCCGGCGTTTATACCTACACTTTAACCGTAACCGATCTATGCGGAAATACCAACAGCAACCAGGTAACCATTACCGTTGAATCTACTGTATTACCGGTAACACTTGTAAGCCTTAGCGGCCAATTACAGCAAAACAAAACTCTTTTGCATTGGACCGCTCAAAACGAAATTAACTTTAGTAGGTATGAGGTTGAAAGAAGTACCGATGCAACTCAATTCAGTAGTATTGGCCAGGTGAATGCACAAGGTTCTATCAGTACGGTGAATTACAATTTTACCGACAATGTGTTGCCCAAAACATCCATCATTTATTATCGCTTAAAAATGATTGACCAGGATGGTTCATTCCGATACAGCAACAGTATTGCATTGCGCCAATATACTATTACAAAAAGCAAAATTGTTTCTTTAAGTCCTAATCCATTTGTGCAAACACTTACCATACAGTACGATGCTGTGGCAAAAGAAAAAATAAATGGCGGCATTTACAACAGCAGAGGACAATTGATAAAACAATTACATTTTAATGCAAATGAAGGAAGCAACCAGTTTTATATTAATGGAGAAGGGCTTTTGGCTGGCATTTATGTATTGCGACTTCAAACAGGTAAGGAAATATTCACCCAAAAAATTGTAAAACAATAAGTATGCTCTTTTAATTAAAAAAACCGGCATCTTTAAAGAGCGCCGGTTTTTTTATTTCATTAATCTTACTGTAAATGTTTTTCTATTTAAACAACTCCATTACTGCCGGAGCTATTGGATGCTTGGCTTCAAAACTAAAACCCATAATGCGGGCAATGGTTTGTGCTACCTGCATTTGGTACAATTGTTTTGAGTTGCTTGCTTCGCCCAGCACTTTTATTTTGGGTCCTATGGCAGCTAAAAAAATTTCATTTGCACCTACTATATCCGCACCATGATCGGTCCATTGCGTTTTGATAACATCGCCCCGCCCATGGTCGGTTGTAAACAGTAAGGTAGTTCTTCCTGCATATTGTGGTTGTTTTTGCAACCAATTCCAAAGCTCTTCAATCCATTTATCAACCTGCCGGGCAGCATCCAAATAGTTTTTATACATTCCTGCATGTGCCCACTCATCGGTTTCGCCGTAGGCTATATACAATACCCTGGGCTTTTTTAACTGTAAATGTTCCAATGCTGCATAGTGAGTAAATACATCTAAGCACTCCCCTTCGCCCCAGGGTTTGTAACTGTTTTGCAGCATTGCATTGATTAATTTTTCTTTTTCAGTAGGATTACTACCACCGGTATTATCAAATGCATTAATCACAGGAATACCGCTGCGTTGCTCATTCAAAATTCTGTCAAATGCATTCCATGCAGCAAAGGCAGCAACCTTACCTTTTAAAGCAGGCTGACTATTTAAAAACTCCAATACATTTACATTGGGGTTGGGCTTGTAACTATTGCTATTCACTAACGTATCCGGGTAACCGGTCATCAACTCACTATAACCCGGATAGCTGAACCAATATTTATTGACCACATCTACCTTGCTGCCCAAATTTCTATTGCCATATATAGTACCCTGCTCTTTAAACATGGTCCAAAAAAAAGGCATCAACTTTTTTCTTCTTTCTCCGGCTGTAGTTGCCCAGTAGTTTTTATAGATATAACTGCTATCGCCCTGGTTAAATTTTTGATTGTTGGCAATGGCGCTGTCCATACCTGCAAACAACTCCTGCCAGCGAAGCCCATCGGTAGTGATGATAATGATGTTTTGAGCAGCAGGCTGTGCTAAACTCATTTTCGATAAAATGAGCAACAGAATGAGTATTGGTTTCATAAAAAATAATTTACCACATAGGAACATAGGTTCATAAACATGTAGTTTTTCCTATTTTTCTATGTGCCTATGTGGTTTTTCTTTTTTCAGCGCATAGGTACATAGGATTCTTTATGTGCCTCTTTTGTTTATAAAAAAAAGGTTATTTAACTATCAACTCATCTACAAATAAATGCGATGCAAAGCCTGCACTCTCGTGCCAGGCCGGCAACTTGCCGCCATTTTTCAATCGGATGCGTACATATTTTGTAGTAGTGTTTACATCTTGCCCTATAGTTTTTACAATTGCAGGCACATTCTCTGGATTATTCTCGTATTGCCTTACAAAAAGTGGTTCAAAACTTTTACCATCGTTGCTAATATCCACTTGAATAGCTGCCGGGTACAATATCCAGGGGCTAACATCTTGCAACACATTTGCACCTACATAACGAATCTTCCTGGGTTGCTTAAACTGTATCACTGCTTCAAAATCCTGGTCGTAATAACCCTGCCACTCACCCGTTTTCCAATTAGCTGTACCTACTATTCCATCAATAAGTGCATCGGCACCACCGGCTGTGTACATAGGATTTACTTTGCTATTTATTTTTATAGTTCTATCGGTAATAACTTTATAAAACTGCTGACTGGCAGGTTTGCTTTTTATGCCTTTCTTTTCAGCATAATATTGTACCAAAGCTGCATCGGTTAATACAAATGGTTTACTGTATTTTTTAAATGTACCTGCTTTGCCTCCATTTGGAGTAATGCTGTAGAAAATGGAAGCATCCTTATCAATATTTTTCATAACCACATTAATAGGCTTTATTATTTTGTTGCTTTCCATTTCAAAATAAGGTGCCGGTACAAAGTTGGCATCATCTACTTCTGCCACAGGCATTTCGCCGGGCTGAATACCTCTTTGTAAGTTGGGTTGGTTACTCATTTCAAAAACCATGTTTCCGCCGTCAACAAAATCCTGGTCGCTGATAAATGTTTTTGAATACTCAACCCCATTCAACTGCATACCTTTTACATAAAAATTATTTTTCGATAAATTTTTTGCAGTAATGGTAAATGTTTTCCCATTTTCTAAATGCATTTTTACTTCGTCAAAAACTGGCGCACCCAATGCATAAGTTCTGCTGGCAGGAGTTACCGGGTAAAAACCCATCGCACTAAAGATATACCATGCACTCATTTGGCCACAATCTTCATTACCAATTAATCCATCGGGACTATTTAAATAAAACTCTTTGGTTATTTTACTCAACAGCTCCTGGGTACGCCAGGGTTTACCGGCATAGTTAAACAAGTAAGTCATGTGATGGCTGGGTTCGTTGCCTTGAGCAAACTGGCCTATTAGGCCGGTAACATCGGCCTGGTCTCTACCACTCAAAGGCTCGGTGGTTGTATATAATTCATTGGCCTTGTTATAAAATTTATCCATACCACCCATTAGTTTGGCTAAGCCGTTTATATCCTGTGGTGCTGCAAAACTATAATGCCAGGAGTTTCCTTCGGTATAAAAATTGTTTACTTCACCTGCTTTAAAAGGCGAAAACCAAAAGCCCTGTACTTTACCTCTAATATGGTTGGTAGATGGATCAAAAAGATTGCGATAATACAAAGAACGATTCAGGTATTTTTTATAAATATCTTCTTTGCCCAATCGCCATGCAAACTGTGCAATACACCAATCGTCGTAAGCGTATTCTACGGTTTTGCTGGCACTTTCATGGTCATCATCATTGCTAATAAAACCTTTGTTTTGATAAGCGGTCAATCCGTATCGATTGCCTTCGGCATAGTCCATCATTGCTTTTAATGCGTATTCTTTATCGAAACCTGTTACGCCTTTTAAATACGCATCTACAATTACGGGTACTGAGTGGTAACCAATCATACAAAAAGTTTCGTTGCCGCTTAGCTCCCATACCGGCAACATTCCACCATTTTTATATTGAGCCAAAAAAGTATTAATCCAGTCGCCGCTTCTTTTTTTATTTATAATATTCATTAAAGGATGCAAAGCCCGGTAAGTATCCCACAACGAAAAAACACTATAGTTGGTAAAGCCGTTGGCTTTGTGCACTTTTAAATCGGTACCACGGTATTCTCCATTCACATCGGTATAAATATTTGGATTGAGTGATGCATGGTACATGGCTGTATAAAAAATGGTTTGCTCATCTTTAGTTCCACCGCTCACTTCTATTTTACTCAACTCATTATTCCATGCTTTATCGGCATTGGTTTTTATCAAATCAAAATCCCATCCCGGAATTTCGGAATCGAGGTTTAGATGTGCATTTTCTTCACTTACACCGGATATGCCTATTTTAACCTGTACTGTTTTTCCTTCTTTTAAATTGAAGCTGAAAAAACTTTTCACATTCTTACCCGAAGCTTTGCTAATACCTTGCTGCAATTGATCGTTGATGGCAATTCCATATTTTGCAATGGGCTGGTCAAATTTTAAATAGAAATAAAGCATTTGGTTGGTAGCCCAGCTTTTGCTGCGACGCATACCTTTTACTTCGTAATCGTTTACAATTTCTAAAGACGATTCCAGCACTTCGTCTCTATGTTTTAAATCAATCAATACTTTTCCTTCGGTTGCATCCGTAGCAAAACGATATTGGTGCATCCCCGAACGAATAGACGTAGTTAACGATGCTTTAATATTATGCTTATCTAATAATACTTCATAATAACCCGGTTGTGCTTTTTCGTTTTTATGCGAAAAAGGCGAAGCATATTCTTTATTGTTCCATTTTACATCGCCGGTAAAAGGCATTAGTAAAATATCGCAATAGTCGGGGATGCCGGTGCCGCTTAAATGGGTATGTGAAAATCCGTAAATAACAGAGTCGCTGTAATGATAGCCGCTGCAACCATCCCATCCTTCCAGCCTGGTATCGGGACTAAGTTGCATCATTCCAAATGGCATACTTGCACCCGGATAGGTATGACCATGACCGCCTGTTCCAATAAAGGGGTTCACAAGCGAAGTATAATTTTTTGTTTGAGAAAATGCAGATACAGCCATTAACAAACAAAACATTTGCAGGCATAACACAGGAAATTTTTTCATGTAAAAAAATTTATAATGATTGAGGG
>DEHT01000044.1 GCA_002352045.1 Chitinophagaceae bacterium UBA2793
TTTATTATTTCAATTTGTTGAATTGCCGAGTAGGTAGAATCAATACTCATAAACAATAATTGACGGCGGCTCAAGCCGGAGCCTTCATTATTTTTAAAAGCTGTGGAGTCAAAAATGCCAATTGGTTTTACATCTAAGTCAACCGGCGATACGGGCTGATTTTGAAAATTTGTATCGGTTGTAAAGCCATCATCTTTTACAATATCTTTTGATTTATTTTGATGACATGCAAATAGAGTTGAAACAAATAATACAGTAATAATCAATTTTTTCATACAAATAAATTTTATTGCTGAAAGGCAGACATAGTTAGTTTGCTGCGTTTATAATCAAAGCGGCGGTAAGTATCTTTCAAATCTTCATAGCGTTCAATTAACAAATCAATTTGAGGTAAATTGGTTGCATTCCCTTTGCCTTCTAAAAAAATTTCTAATTCACTGTAAGCATTTCTCAATTGCCTAAACGCTGCCATTGATTGTGCAGTCAACAACTTTACTTCCCTTACTTCGTTTAACCAGTTATTGTAAATGGGGCTATAGGCATTATAATAAAAATAAGGATTGTTGCCTCCTGTTTCGTACCCTCTAATATTCTCTAAAAAACTGGCATAGTTATTATCAATATACATGGGCAGGCTCGCTAACTCTCCTGCAATTTTTAAAGAATCAATACTAATAAAATCGTTGCAAATATTTTCAAAAGGCTCGTGAGCGGTTTTAACAGCCTCCAGTAAATATTTCTTTTGCAGATCGCCCAATTTCATTTTACCCAATTGCTGTAATAGGCTTGCCGTAAAACTACCCACACTCGATGGGATTTTTTTAAGCGATACTGAATTGTACCGGGTTACTAATTTTGTAAACGACGATTGCCAGCCTGTTTTGCTTTTAATAAACCCATCCATATAGCTGGTTTTTAAAAGGCTTAACACCAGGTCGGTATATTTTTCAACAATAAAGTAAGCCGTTGAATATTCTTCGGCCAATAATAAAAATTGCGTTTGCTCATCATGGTTTTCTTTAAGCAACCGAATGCTTTCTGCCGACGAATCGTTGGTGGCTAATATGCTACTTAATTGCAGGCTTTGCGATTCGGACTTAAGAGTGCTTATTCTAAAATAAATATCGGCCGGCGTTCTTGAAATTCCTTTTGTAGCCAGTGCAAATTTTTCAGTAGCTACTATTTGCGATCGATTTAGAGAAGTGCAAGAAATGCACGATACCGATATAAATAAATAAATGAACCGGTTCATAAAAATGATTTAAGGTTTAAGCTGCTGTTTCAATTGATCGATTAAACTGTTCAACTCCGGATGGCTCTCTAATCGTTTATCCATTGCCGTTAATACATACTTTGATATTACCCAACTCATGGTATATTTCATTTCGTCGTTGGGCTTGTACAAACTCATGTGCTTGTAATGTTCCCCGCCGGGTTCTTCATTATAGAGTGTAGCAATGTATTTCTGTAATCGGTAATCGTTAACCGATGTTTGTGTACCATAGGCACCCAACAAAGTTTTTACCGGAGCTGCCAGGTCGTTGGTAAATGGGTTCACGGTTTTTAATGGAGCGTCTTCCAATGGATCGTTGGTGATGTGCAGAATAATAAAGTCGAGTTTATTTTTATACGCACTATACTCCGGTAATTGCAACCAATTGTTTAATGCAAAAATGGTTTCAAATACGGCTCCGGCACCGGAGTTGTCGAAATAGCCACCATCTACAAAATAATTGGGCAGCATTTTACAAGTATCACATGGCTTATAATCAATACGTCCTGCAGGGCTTAAATAAGGAAAGCTTGCCCCCAGCACTACTGCAGTACTAAGCGTCATATCTTTTTTTTCGCCTATAAGGTTGAGCACATCTATTCTTTTATTAAATACCGGTTCTTCAATTTTTATATTGCTAATTACACCCGGGCTACCGTCCTGCATACGGGTGGTATTAATCATGAGCAATGGATGCGGATAGGGTTTTCCTTTTTGAGTGATGATAGATGAAAACGGAGTGGAGAATTTTTTATTTAAGAATACTTTTTTGCCCGCTGCGTTTTCAATTGCAAAGCCCAATGCTGATGCACGGTCGTTTACATTATAGAGTGTAATAAAGTTTCTAAAAATATCGGGGCCTAAAGTACGTGCCAGTGTATAGGTTAAAAAGTCGGAAGCCAGGTACTCACGGGTTGCTTTTAAATTAGGTTGTGCTGATTGGTTATTTGCCAGCAAGGCTGCTTTGTTTTGCAGCAGAGAAAAGAAAACTGCATTACCAACACTGCCGCCCGAAGCGCCGGACAAACAAAATAAATGTTGGGAAAAACGGCCATTGGTTTCGTCTTCCAACTTACTCAAAACGCTGCTGGCCCAATATCCGGAACGGGAAGCCCCGCCATTGGCCATTACAAAATATACCGGGTACTTTGATGTGCTGTCTTTAAAATGTTGTTGACGGCTGCTGTCTTGTAACCATTGACCAAAATATTCCTTAAGCGTTTGCCTGTTCGAAAACATTGCAGCATCTGCCTTTTTTTTATCGAGACGAGTGTAGTGCGGTTCTGAAATTAGCCCTATTAGATAGGCCAGTACTACAAACATTACATGAAAATTAAATCTTGCCAATACACTCAGCAAAGCAACTGCATTACCCAAGCCTACCAGCACACCAAATGCCAGCAACAAAAATGGGAAGGAGCCTATCCAGGTGGAAAATGAAACAGAAAAAATGGTTGAAAAATAAACAATGGCTGCTGCAAAGCTTACTATGTTTAAGCCAATAAAATACTGCCGGTCTTCTTTATCGGTAACCAATTGTTTTATTTTTTTCCAAATGCTTAATTGATTGTCTTTTAAAAAATAGTCTTCCTTATGCCTAAAAGAATAATCATTTTTTGCATCAATAATATTTCTTCTAATTAAAACAATGGTTACAAATGCCACCTGGTAAATCATCAACAAAGCAATTAAACCCCAGGTCCATTTGTACAAAACCACCACTATTGTAAAAAGAGTGGTTACAATATAAACGCCGAGCCTAATTTTCTGCCAGGATAATATTTTTTTTCGGATGGGCATATTATCGCTGCGCTCTAATAATTTATTGCAGGCCTGGTATATAAAAAAATACCAGGAAAAGCTGAACCAAAACAAAAGATTGCAAAGCCAACCGGGCATGTGTGGTGCATCGGGATAAGGCAATTGAAAGAAACCAAGTATTACAATGGTAATACAGGTAAAGGCCAAAATTCTTGGGCCTTGTACCCTTAGCGTTATCCAAAGCAAATGCTGATCATCGTCCATTAAAGACTTGGCTTTCCCCAAAAGCCTGGTGGTGTACCAGGTAATGGTTACCCAAAAAAGTAAAGCCAGCAAAAACAGGCCAAACACTTTCCTGTTTTCCAATGTAATAATCATTACATCTCTACCCTGGTTTAATTTCCAAAAGCATAGGTAACCAAAAAACAAAATAAGGATGGGAGGAAAGAAGAGCCAGATGGCTCTTAAAAAATACCTCCAAAAATCTCCAACAAACAAATCGCTATAATTAATTACCCTCTTTCGTTCTTCAATCTTTTGCTGTGTTCCCGGCTTGTTAGTATTGTCCGTATTGGTTTTTGTCATGACTATTTCCGGATTCTTTTGATGGATTAGATTGAGGTGTTACAATTTTCACTTCTTCTGCAATTTGCACATTGGCGTCACGCAACGCCTCTCTTTGTTTATTTACCGGCTCGTAGATGGTTTTAAGTGCAGGCTGCTTCATATTTTTAAAAAGCATAAAAGCTCCAGCGCCTAATAAAGCTGCACCTGCCAACATTAATAACATGCCCTTTCCTCCTGATTCACTTGCCGGATAGCTGATAAAGGCTTTTCCAAAACTGTCTTTTTTTACTATAGCATCCTTTGCACTTGCAGGAAGGTTTATGGTGAGGGAATTGCCTTCGTCCATTAATAAAAAAGTATTGCCCGAAACTTTTTTAATATCGGGGTCTTTTTTTTCTAAATCAATTTTCCAATTGCCGTCTTTGTCAATTTTCATCAAACCCAATATTTTAAACTTTACAGTATTGGTTCTATCGTCGGCATCCTGGCTATACTCAAAGTCTTTGAGTTCATATTTTGGAAACATTCTTATCATATTGTTTTTAATAATTGAAGTATTGTTCCCAATAGATTTGGTGAAAAAATCCCATGCGGCCGCAGTGTATTTGTTTTGCATTTCGCAGGTGGCATTGCCTAGTTCATCGCCTGTTATTTGCAGGTTAATTTTAATAGGCACCTCCTGTTGTGCTATTGCCGGTGTAGCGATACAATAACTACATGTTGTAAAAAGTATAATGAATATATTTTTCATTGTGTGTGATTTAAAATGTTGAAATGTTTTACTGTAAAGTGTTGAGGATATTTCTGGCGGTAGATTCAATATTAACACCCTCATTAGCACCAATAGTAATACCGGCATATCCATTACCGGTTGATTTAAATGCGCCAACCCATCCTACACTTCCATAATTACCACTGGTGGTGCCACTAAAAACGGTAAAGCCTCCCGACGACCCGCTTTGCTGGTATTGAATATTGGTTCCAAAGTCTGCGCCATTTTGTCGAATAGTTTGGGCTATTTGACTCATGGCCTGTGCTGCAGACCCGACTCCCGGCACATTATACACTTGTACCGTTGCAGTGGCATTGCTATTACCAAATACGGTAACCATTTGCCTGGGTGTATAAGCATTTTTGGGATGTTGTCTCCAGCTTTTTGGATAGGCAAATGAAACTACGCCATTGTAAGTTTTATATCCACTTGGTACGGTAGTGCCGGCACCGCCTCCGCCTGTATTTCCCCCGCCTGTATTTTCGGCACCGGTATTTCCTCCATTGGTTACGGTAGGTATATTGGTAGCAATAGCGCCACCATTAAAATCTTTGGCTACTTCATCTACCTTTTGGCGTAAAAAATTATCATCTTTAAGTTCCATAGCAATAGCTCCTAACTTAATGGCTTCCCTTACATCGAGCAACATATATCCGGGGTCGCCTAAACGCATCTGTTGTATAAAAGTTTGTAAGTTTTTCATACCCGCCTGATAGGCTTCATTTCCACCACTTCTTCCACCAATACCCTCGCCACCAATTGCGGTAGATTCAATAGCATAATAATTGCCGTTCATATGGAAGCCGGGATAGGCATGGCCCGGAACTAAATAAATTACCGGGTTCATTCCTGCCTGCATCATTACGCTGGCATATAATAATGACAATTCAATACAAAGCCCGGTTCTTCCGGTAATTACTTCACGAGGTAGCCGAATACTTTGAGTAATGGTGCTGGCATCACCTACTTTTTCGGGTACTCCACTTGTACCACTATACACCATGTGGCTCCTTAATGTAGCTTCATAAACACCCAACATAAACCTTAATCCTTCTTCATCCTTATTAACCACTGCTGCGGTTTCTCCCTTTAATATTTTTTCCTGCATTTGCTGGGTAAAATATTTTATAATAGGATCTTCAGGGGTTATGAGGCAAGCCAATAATGGCATATTATCAAATGCATCTGCAGCCGTGCGCATTTCATCTGAAGGAATAAAGGAATACACAAATTCGTTTCTGCCTTTTAATGAAAAACCAAAACTGTTTTCAATGGTTTTAATATTTTGACCACTTACTTTTACGTTTGCTTCTTCTTTTGAACTGGTAGTTCTTTCAACTATATTTTGTGGAAAGGAAGGATAGCAGTTAACCACCACCGTTTGGCCCGGTAATATTTTGGGAATCTTTTCAACCACTTTGTTTTCAATGATTCCGGGAATATCAAAAGAAACTACCACATTTTCCGCCGGATAGCTGCTATTATTGGTAAGACTCATTTTGAACAAGCTATACTTTCCTTCAAGCGCTTCCTCATTGGCATACACTTTATAGGCTGAGGGCATAATAACAGGCGCAGGCTTTATGTTTACTTCAAGTTTGGCCGGATTTATTTTACCCATAATGGGTTTAGAAAAAGCCACCAATACTCCGGCCAATATTAGTAGCCAGGGTACCAGGTTTTTTTTGGAAAAAAGTTTTACTGACTGGTTCATGATGTTTGATGTTTTATTAAAAATGGATGATGTGAAAATTTTATAAACCCTTTTATAGTAATAGTTACAAAAAAAGAATTCCGTCCTTTATAGTGAGGTGTTAAAGAAGTTAGGGATGTTTTAAATATGAATTGGACCTGGTAAGAGCATTTCAAAAAGGTAATTGTTGATTTTCATTTGAATGAAAAAAATCAATCAAACTGCTGTCAATTTGGATAAAATTATTGTAGCAAAAAATACTTACTTCGGATTAGATGAAAATTGGCCTTTTTCGCCGTAGCTTCACTACTTAATATCCTTTGCATTCAATAAAAGCCCTGTATTTAAATTTCAACTCTTGCTTTATGATTAGTAATCTATGCCTTACGGTTTCTAATTTTAAGATGTATAAAAAAACAAGAACCCTTCTGTGGTTGCTATTGCTGCCCTTTTTATTGATATGCTGCAATAAAAAAAGTGAAACCATTTCGGAAAGCAATGCTATGATTACCGATTCTCCTTTGCCGGCGGGCAAACAGGCACTTGAAGATGAAACAAATATTATTGCACCCACCAATACTGAAACAGGGATGTTGGGCAGTAACGACAATACAGGTGAAAAAGATGGGCTAACAAAAATAAACCTATCAGACCCCGAAATACTAAAGCGAAAATTTAAGCATCTGTTGATGTTTCATGCCGATGATACCATGCAGGTGAATCAATCGAAACTGGCTACTTTAATACTAAGCAAAGATGAACTCTTAGGCAAAATAAAAGCCGAAATTTTGGAGGAAAATAATTCTACCAAAGATGCAGGTTTTAAGGTAGATACACTGGTAGATTTAGGAAGCAAAATGAAGGCAAGACTGATTCCTTTTGGCAATAGCGGACTGGAAAATTCTTTTAACATAGAACCCCTTGGCGACGATATTCAATCTTTTAAAACAGACCGAAAAAAATTAATTTGGCAATGGAAAATTACTCCGCTAAAACCAGGTAAACAGGAGTTAAAATTATCTATTCAAATTATAGCAAAAGATGGTGAGTCGGTTACGTTGCCGGCAAAAAATATTGACGTATTGATTATGGTAAAGCCGGAAAGCACCCTTAAAGCAATTGGTAATTTTTTTGAAAAATATTGGCAGTTTCTTATCACCGCCATACTTATACCCGTTATTACATCATGGGTTACCAATATTATTAAAAACAGGCAGCCCAGGCAAAAGAAACCTCCCACTCCACCACCTGCAAATGAAACCGCTTCATCAACGAAGCATTCGGCATACTAAGAAGTATTCTCTAAAGAATGGCTTCAATAGCAGCTTTTGCAGTTTGAAATCGCTGTGAATAGTTTCCGCTAATTTCAACCCAGGGCGTTTGCTGGTTTAGCATGGCATCTTTATAAAATTGAAAAATTTTTTGCCTGGTTTTTAAATCGGGGTATTCTCTCAATTCATCCGGCTCCCAGGGTAAATCTGTATTGCATAGCAAATACAAATCGTATTTTCTTTGTACAATGTTATTGAGAATTCTATTGTCGCATTGATTAAAAACTATTTCACTCCAAATTTTTATTACGTACAGGTCGGTATCTATAATTAATGGGCCTGCCAAAGATGATTCGGCTAATTTTTTTGTTGCACTATCTTCTTCCCTCAATTGTCCGCTTGCTATTTCATAAAGTTGTTCAAATTGGTATTGGGTGCCGTTTTTCAAAAGAAATTCCCTGGCATATTCTCTTACCCAAAGTGTATTAAAGTGCGCAGCCAACTGCTCACACAAAGAACTTTTACCGGTTGACTCCGGGCCTAAAACCACTATTTTTTTCATTCTACCTTTTTGCATTTTTTAGCTGAGCGATATCATCAATAATAAAAATAGTAAACAGCACTATTGTTACTCCTCTCATAAAAATACGAAACTTGTCTTCCGGTGCTGTAGTGAATATTTCAAACACAAATCCGGCAACACAAAATATTTTTAAAGCCAGGAAAAATTTTCTACGCTTCATGCAAACTTAGTTTTGCTTTTTTCTGCCAGGCTGCTAAACCACCAAAAGCCATTATGAGTAATATAAAATAATAAACACTGGTGAAAGTATAATGCTTCACAAAATAAAGGGGAATAGAGCAAATATTAGTGGCAATCCACCAATACCAACTTTCTACTTTCTTTTTGGCCATTAGCCACATTCCGGTAAAAGCGGTAGCACTGGCCAATGCATCGGCCCATGGAATTACTTCCTGCGAAAAACCTTTTTTAATAAAATGCAATGCTGCAAAAATGGAAATATAAAACGCAGCAAAAAATAAAAGTTGCTGCCCCCATTCTTTACCGCTTGACCCGGTAATTTTTAAAGTATGTTGTTGCTTATTATCAATGCGGCTCCACATATACCAACCATAAATACTCATAGCTGTGTAATACAGGTTTACACTTGCTTCGCCAAACAAAGATCCTTTTACACTGAGGTACGTATAAAAAATGGTATTGATAAGCCCTATCGGGTAAACCAAAATATTTTCTTTTCTACTAAACCATACACTTAATATGCCGGCTATAACGGCTATAAATTCAATTGGGCCTGTTTGCCTTAAGCCTTGAAGAAATTCGGTAAAAAAATTTTCCATCATTCAGGAGGTATGCTTGTACTTCCAAAGATAAAGGGGAATATATAAAACAAAACATCCGCAAAATGCGGATGGCAATAATAATTAATTAAATATCTTTTTTCAGCTTTACTTATTCAGCTTCGGCTACTACCTCTTTCACTTCGGGTATCATGCGCTTCATCATTCCTTCAATGCCTGCTTTTAAAGTAATCATCGAAGATGGGCATCCGCTACAACTTCCCTGCAAAACAAGGTTTACTTTTCCTTCTTCGTAGCTTTTAAATTGAATAGCGCCACCATCCATTTCTACGGCAGGTTTCACATAATTTTCCAACAATTCCTTAATACGCTTTACCACATCATCGTCGCTGGCACTTACTTCATTGCTGCCTTCTAATTTTGCTGTAGCCAACTCTTCTTCATTAACCACTGCTTTACCTTCTTCTAAATATTCTTTTAAAAATTGTTTAATGGTAGGTATCACATCCTGCCAGTCGTCTGTTTCAAAAGTTTTGGTAAGCGTTACAAAATTGCTGGCTATAAATACAGATTTTATAAAAGGGAATGTAAACAATTCTAATGCTAAGGGCGAAGGTTTGGCCGATGCTTCATCGGGAAAATCAACACTTTTACCGGGATACAATAATTTGTTGGCAACAAATTTCATTGTTTCGGGGTTGGGTGTCATTTCCGTATAAATACTTATTACCGGGTTGCCTGTCTTAATCATAAGTTCAAAATTTAAGATTACAAATTTAGCCTTTATTCTACAGATGCCCATAGCCTCTCCTTAAAAAACAGTGTGCCGGAGCTTAAATTTCTGATTTCGAAAATTAAAATGAATGTAGCAGGCTGTACAGATTTCAGCATTAATATGCTTCAAAACGCTATCCGAATTTTTTATTTCGTAGCTGCATATTGTTAATTTAACCACTATTCCACTATTCTTAGTTTGGCATAGTTGAGCATTATTTTCTTTTCGCCATTGTGTTCAAATATTACAGTAGCAATTGGATTGTGCGAAGACCCTTCCATTTTCAACACTTCGCCAAAACCAAATTTTAAATGCTCTACTTTTTGGCCGGGTTGCAAGTTGCCGGTATCGCTGGGCAAAAAGTTTTCGGAAGGAGTATGCTCCACCGCTTTGGTAGTGGCAGGTTTTGTATTGATATAAGAGGGTGTAGTTGTTTTTTTTGATGGAGGTGGACCATACTGTTTTTCGGCCCTGGATGCATTATTCCAATTGGGTTTTTCAAAGCCACGATTCATGCGTTCAAACGCACTTCCAAGTCCCCATCCGCCATCGTTGCTACGAGCACCGCCTGCATAAGTTTTATCAATATACGTTTCCGGAATTTCATCTAAAAATCGGCTTGGGTCGTTTTGTTGCAATTGACCAAACTTATAGCGTGCATTGGCATAGCTGAGGTATAGATTCTTTTTTGCCCTTGTTACTGCAACATAAAATAATCTTCTTTCTTCCTCCAACTCTTCTCTTGTATTTATGCTCAATGCACTGGGAAATAAATTTTCTTCGAGGCCTCCTACAAACACTACCGGAAACTCCAGGCCCTTTGCCGCATGTATGGTCATTAGTTTTACTACATCGGGATTGTCTTTGTTGTCATCGGCATCGGTGAGCAAAGTAATTTGCTGCAGGTATGTTCCAAGGCCTTTATCACCTACTTCCCCATCTTCTTCATTTAAAGGTGTTTCAATAAATTCTTTAATGGAGTTAAGTAACTCCTGTACGTTTTCATATCGGGCAAGGCCTTCGGTGGTTTTATCATTAAAAAGGTCTTTTACAATTCCGCTGCTTTTACCAACTATTACTGCCAATTCGTATGCATTCTTTTTATCCAACTCACTTTGAAACATTTTTATCATCAGCACAAAATTATCAATAGCTTCCAGGGTGCCACTTTTAAAACCATACATGGCTGCATTGCAAAGCACTTCCCACATGGTTAAGTTGTTGTCATTTGCAAACAATACCAACTTATCCATGGTAGTTTTTCCAATACCTCTTGCCGGATAATTGATAATTCTTTTCAGTGCCTCTTCATCCCGGGTGTTAATTACAATTCTTAGGTATGCAATAAAATCTTTTACCTCTTTGCGTTGGTAAAAACTGGTGCCGCCATAAATTTTATAAGCAATCCCTAATCTTCTAAGCGATTCTTCATAACTACGACTTTGAGCATTGGTGCGGTATAAAATGGCAAAATCCTGGTTGCTGAAATGATTGCGCAGTTTTTGTTCTTTAATAGCATCGGCCACCATTTTGCCCTCGTCGTTATCCGTCATGGTGCGAACGAGTTTTATTTTATCGCCCTCGCCATTGTCGGTAAACAATCGTTTTTCAATTTGGCCCTTGTTGTTGGCAATTACTTCGTTGGCAATATGCAAAATGTTTTTGGTGCTTCGGTAGTTCTGCTCCAGTTTTACCACTTTTACATCGTCGTAATCTTTTTGAAACTGCAAAATATTTTCAATGGTGGCACCTCTAAAACTATAAATACTTTGTGCATCGTCGCCTACTACACAAACATTCTCGTGCATAGCACCCAACAGTTTTATTATTTCGTATTGTGCCGGGTTGGTATCCTGGTACTCATCAATTAAAATGTATTTGAACTTGCGTTGGTACTTACTCAGTGCATCGGGATGGTTCTTGAGCAACTCATACATTTTTATTAATAGGTCATCAAAATCCATGGCGCCGTTTTTAAAACAGCGATTGGAGTAAGCTGCATAAATTTTACCAATCATTGGCCGATTGGCTCTTGCATCTTCCTGCTGCAACATATAATCGTTGATGTATTCGCCCGGCCCCACCAATGCATTTTTGGCTGCCGAAATTCTGTTGTACACTATATTGGGCTTATATTGCTTATCGTCGAGGCCCATTTCGTTTACCACCGTTTTTACCACACTTTTTGCATCATCAGTATCGTAAATGGTGAAGTTGTTGGGATAGCCAATTTTATTGGCTTCGCCTCTTAGTATCCTGGCAAAAACACTGTGAAAAGTTCCAATGTATAAATTACGGGCTTCGTTGCTGCCCAAAATTTTTCCAATACGCTCCTTCATTTCGGCGGCAGCCTTATTGGTAAAAGTGAGTGCCAAAATATTAAAAGCATCTACGGCATGTGCCGCCATTAAATGGGTAATTCGGGTGGTAAGCACCTTGGTTTTGCCGCTGCCTGCGCCGGCAATTATCATTATAGGGCCATCTTTATGTGTAACCGCTTCTAGCTGCGGGCTGTTCAATTCATCTAAATAATTACGCATAGCCAACAAAGGTAAAATTCTTATGGCAGGTAAATATTTTTATTATTACCGTTATACTCATTTCGCCTACCGAAACATAGAAATGGAGCCAAGCATCATTGAAAGCAAAAATTACTGATTATTTTTGGCAGATAAATTTGCAATGCGGTAAGGCATTATGGATAACATTCATTTAATTTCAAAGTGAAAAACAATTTGTACATCGCAATAATATTTTATAAGAGACAAGCAGAAGCATGATTGAAAAAAAAATAAAAATAAACCGCAAAGAAAAAGCGGTGTTGATTGGGGTGGTTCAAAAAGAGCAAACCGAAACGCAGGTAAATGAATACCTGGATGAGTTGGCTTTTTTGGCAGAAACCGCCGGGGCAGTTTCTGTAAAAAGGTTTACCCAAAAATTAGCACACCCCGATACCAAAACATTTGTTGGCAAAGGCAAGTTGGAAGAAATTAAGAATTACATTTTTTTAAAAGGCGATATAAATACGGTAATTTTTGATGACGAATTAACCGGCTCACAAATTCAAAATATTGAAAAAGAGTTAAAGGTTAAAACCATTGACCGTAGCGATTTAATACTGGATATTTTTGCAGGCCGGGCCAAAACGGCACAAGCCAAAACCCAGGTTGAACTGGCGCAATACCAATACATATTGCCCAGGCTCAGAGGTATGTGGAAACACCTTGAAAGACAAGGCGGCGGCGTAGGAACCAGGGGCCCCGGGGAAACAGAAATAGAAACCGACCGCCGAATTGTAAAAGATAAAATAAGCCTGTTGCGCAAGCGGCTGGCCGAAATAGATAAACAAAGTTTTACACAACGAAAAGAACGAGGCGAGTTTATAAGAGTAGCCCTGGTAGGCTATACCAATGTGGGCAAAAGCACCCTTATGACCTTGCTTAGCAAGAGCGAAGTGTTTGCCGAAAATAAATTGTTTGCCACCCTTGATACTACCACTCGTAAAGTAGTGTTTGAACAAACGCCTTTTTTATTAAGCGATACCGTAGGCTTTATTCGCAAGCTGCCACATCATTTGGTAGAAAGTTTTAAAAGCACTTTGGATGAAGTGAGAGAAGCAGATGTACTGCTGCATGTGGTGGATATATCTCACCCTCAATACGAAGAGCAACTTACCGTAGTAAACAAAACGCTGGCCGAATTGGGTTGTACAGATAAGCCCTGTATTACTGTTTTTAATAAAATGGATAAATACGAAGCTGAAGTGTTTGACGAATGGTTGGAAGACGAAGTGAAGCAGGATATTTTAAGAGAACTCAAAGAACGCTGGCAACAGGAAACTAAAGGCAACTGTGTTTTTGTATCGGCACTGGGGAAAAAGAATATTGATTTGCTGCGTCAAACCATTTTAAATAAAGTGAGAGATATGTACCGCATTAGATACCCTTACAAAGCAGAATATTTTTATTGATTAGTTGAATTAGATTTACCCATTAAAAGTGTCAAAAGAAATTACCTGGTACAAAATTGCGGACCATTTAGAACAAATTCCCTTTAATCAAAATCATTTGGCAGAAGTGGAGGTTTTGGGCAAGAAAGTTTGTATTGCCCTAAAAGCCAATAATCTAAAGGCATGTGCGGCCAAATGCCCTCACGCCGGCGGACAAATGAGTGAAGGATATATGGATGCATTGGGCAATATTGTATGCCCGGTACATCATTATCGTTTTAATTTACAAAACGGCAGAAACAGCAGTGGTGAAGGATATTTTTTAAAAACATACCCCATTGAATATAGAAATGATGGCATATATGTTGGACTGAACGAAAATAACCCGGCAAGCTTCACAAAATAATTCTATAATTTTTTTGCCTGAAATTAAAAACCCTTATTTTTGCCATCCCAAAAAAGGGAGATTCCTCCTTAGCTCAGTTGGTTAGAGCATCTGACTGTTAATCAGAGGGTCGCTGGTTCAAGTCCAGCAGGGGGAGCGAAGAAGAATAAGGGTTTCAAGCGTTTTATGCTTGGAGCCCTTTTTCATTTGCACGCAATTTGCACGTCATTATTTAATAAGTTAAAAGAATCTACTTGATGCCTTAACTGTAGTACGGAATTAAAGGTGGGTACTCAATGCTTTCCGGTGCCATGTGCCGAGAAGAAAAATCAAGATTTTGCTCATCAGTTGGGGGCAAATATTCTTTATCGATTAGTATAAATTGTGTTTGTGCAAGCTCATCGCTTGCCAAATCATATATTAAATCGTGGAAACCTTGAAATTGTTCGATGTTTTCTCTTTCACTAATATTCTTCATAGGAGAATCAATTATAAGAAAAGTTGGAAGCAATGCTCCTATTTCAACAGCTAACCTGTGTATTGCCAAACCATAGCATGCTTTAAATAATGTTTTTTTCCCGCCGCTGCTTAGATTGGCAAAAGAAGTGGTGGCAACGTCACCTACATCTGGTCTAGTAACTTCGGGTAAAAAATCCTTATGACTTATTTCAACCTCGCTATTGGCTGTGAACCCTGAAAGTTTTGATCTTAATAAGCAATCTAAAAAGAGTTCTTTTAATCTAACCAAGTTTGAAAGATTTGATTCCGCACCTTTTCGAGCTTCTTCTAGATCTTGTCGGATTTGTGTTTCCTCTACTTGAGTTTCACTTGCCTTTTTTTGTAATTCCCTTACTTTTTGTGGCAATTTAATCAGCTTTTCAAAATTTAAGATTTGTTGACCAATTTCGGCTTTTTGCCTTTCAAGGACTAGCGCATTAGACAAGTAAGCTGAATCATATTGAGCCATCTGAGATGACAACTCATCATTAATTTTTTGTTTCTGTAAATTTAAATCAGCAGCTTTTCGCCTAATTCTTCTCAGTTGCTCAGAGTGTAAATTAATAGATTCCTCAAGTTCAGATATTCTAGATTTTGTATCTTGCTCTAATACATCGGCATTAAGGTTAGATTCTCCTTCAACAGGTTCTTCTTGCCCGCAAACTCCACATAAATCACTTTCTCTTTCAGGTAGTTTTTGAGCACAGCGGGGGCAAAAGTCAAATGTTACCCCAGCCAATACAGCTCTAGCAGATGCAACTCTTTTTACCTTAATCCCTAAAGTCATGATTTCATTTTTGTGTCGCTTGTCCTGATCAATTATTTTTTCAATTTCAGGAATTGCATTCTCTAGTGATTCAATTTCGTAACTTAATAATCTTCCTTTTTCTCTTAATTTATCTGTTCCATGAGGAATGTTTGATCTGTTTTTTCTATGCACTAATAATTGCTGATCAATCACATCACTGTCTTTTTTCAGGCTATCAACCTTGATCAAGATTTCAGCTTCAGTTTCAACATCTGCATCGATCAATGCTTGTTGAAGTGATTTAGAAGCCTCCGAAAATTGAATTTTCTTAATGTGCAGTTCTTGAAGAAGAGATTCCAATTCCGCTACTTTTTCTTGATGAAAACCTAATATGAATCGTAAAACATCTCTACTCTTTAAACGTTTAAAAACGTGAGCATCTTCTCCAAGATGGAAAAAATCACTGTCAAAACTATCCTGATCTAAGTAACAATACCAAAGCATGTCTATAAAGCTCAGACGGGCCAAGGCACTTTCTTCTTTCGTTTTGCTTTTACGAACTTTTGGGGGATCAATTCCTGCAAAATGAAAAAGCAAATCTGACAAAACTTCAATTTCTGTATTTGGTATTAGGATACCATCTGCTTTCCTGGCCGGTAGAATCAAATCTAATTCTTCATCATTTTCCGACCACTTCACATGAACTTGGTCAGATTCTCTTGCTCGATCTATTACAATATTAAACTTGTTTATACTTAAAGAGATTTCAGCTGAAACAAATTCAGACTGTAGAGCTGGAGAAAAGTCTAGATCGCCGCCTAAACAGTAATATATCAAACGGGCAATGCTGGATTTCCCCGCACCCATTTGTCCATAGAAATAGGAAATTTTTGTTAGTGGAATTACTTCGGTACTTTTCTTAAAGACCAATGTTAAAGCACTAATATTAAAGTTCATGGGTTGGGTCATATCTGTATATCTTCTCCCCATTTCATATCAATAATTTCGGGGAAGGTTTTATAAATTAAATCTTTAAGCTTAGTGGCTGATTCACTACCAACAGTTTTGTAGATTTCATCACTCCGAGTATCAAGGATTTTGTACTCATCTATCTGAATTAGCTTTTCTACAGTTTCTTTACCCTTTTCAGTCAATTCAATATAGATTGTGCGGCCCTTCAAGTAAGTTATAGCCAATCCTCGTGCGACTAATAGACCAAGCCATCTTCTATACCTTTCATCCCACGGACCATATCGAAATCTTATCATTTTAGACTCAATGCTGGTTCGTTCGTGCGGGAGAATTTGCGCCTTCTCAGTTTTTTTGTTTTTTGCCTGAAGCAGTCTTTCTAAACAATTTGGATATCGTAATAAAAAATCTAGCTTTGCAAGCTTCATAATTCCTTCAACAGCCTTTGAACTTCTTTTTTCAGCTTGGTTCAACAATAAGAGAAGACGTGCAAGATGTAATTCATCTGCATTTTCTGCTATTGTAGCTGCTTTGATTAATCTTAAGCTCATGCTGCTTCCATTAAATTAAATTTTTCACTCCACCAAACACTACAGTGTTCAGTTAATAAAGCTGCGATACCTACAAGCATTTCATATTTTTCATTGTATACCTTTTGAGGTTCAGCCCCCGCAATCGTTTTAAGTCTAAGAAGGACATTTTTCAACATCTCTGGACCAAAATCTATGCTAGGATCAATATTGGCTTCGAGTTTAGCTTCATCACATTCAGCCTGAACAATACTTTCTAATTGAGTTAGGACATCCTGAAATTTCTCAGGGTTTGCTGCCTGTAATTCCAATAAGCGACTTTCTGAGGAGATTTTTCTCCGTTTCATTGTTTGTAGCTGGTCGGTTAAGTTAGCCTTAATGAACTTTTTTTCAAGTACATCGTTGGTTCCCGTTGATTTTAAATCTAGAGTAAGGTCGACAGGTTGATATCTAAATATCATTTCTTTTAATAAAGCAGTCGATCTAAAAACTATATCTACACTAACTCGTTTTGCTAAAAGAATAGGATTATTTTTTTCCTGAATATTTAAAAGGTATTTTGATTGATCTTCAATAAAAAGAGACGAAGCTTTGAATATTTGTTGAACGATCTCGTCTCGAATTGCACTCAAAGAGGCTTTTGGTAAAGTTTTACATTCCTCAATATGAGGTAAATGGTCATGAGCGATTACTGCGTCAAAATCGTCTCTTGAAGGTCCTTTGACTATATGAGTCTTCTTTAACACTGTGAACAATACTTGCGGCTCACACTCGCAGTCCACAGCTAGTTGATCAAAAATATCCGCAAAGAGAGATTTTTTTAATTCATCAATATCAGAAGAATTATGAACTACTTCAATAAATCTTAGTGGACTTCTTTTTATTGAGTCGGGTTTTGATGTGAGAGCAGGAGTGTAGACACTGGTGTTAGAATAAAATATGTACGTTTCAATTTTATCTGAAAAAGTTTGTTCATGTTTTACAAACCGCTTGATACTGTTTTGGACCTCATCATCATTTAAATGCCAATACCCATTTTCCGGCTTACTTGTTTTCACTTGTATTGCATCATAGTTACCATTCAACATCTCACACAATAAATCTTCATGGTGTTCACACCATACGGCTGTGTAAGGCCTTGCTCCTGAAGCCCCTGCAATTAAGTGAATAGCACCAATTGCATTTTGATATCTAAAATTTCTCTGAGTTTCATCACCAGGATCGCCCAGGTCTAAAACTTCTGATGGGTCAATGTCTTTTTTACTCATAAGCAAAATCGATGCTGTCAGTACGAATGAAATAGGGTTAGGTAGGTATTTTAGAGGGAGCAATTTAAAGATAGGAATTAAAATAATTATTTTTATACTAAGACCTAAATTATTAGATTTCTACCCCTCATTTTGATCGTAAAAACGATCATTTACCAGATTTCAGTTCAATTTTTTTCAACCATTCGAATTTTTGAATTAGTGATGCCCCGTCTCCATAGTAGGGACGACTGAACTTATGCCCCATAAGGTCGGCCTGGATACGGTCGGGAACATTTGATGCAAGGAGACGATCTTGAAAGCTGTGTCGTAAGGAATAAACACTGTGTTTATTAGATGGAAGCAATTTGTTTTCCTTTAGGTATTTTGAAACAGCGTTGGTTAAGTTGTCCGGCTTCCCGTAATAGTTCGTGAAGCCTTTTGGGTAAGCTTTAAAAGCATCAAGAGCGTATCCTACAAGAGGGATAATACGTCGACGGTATTTTGTTTTCAGGCTTTGCTTACTTCGGGATGTAATAATGATATGTGGGATTTCATGATCGAGAATAATATCTTCTGCGAGCAAGCCTGTTAACTCGGAAAACCCTGCGCCTGTTTCCGAAAACGCCATCAGCGCACATTTAGCTTCATCATTCAGCCCGGACAAATTACTTTCATTCAAGAGAGTATTGATAATAAAATTTGTCTCAAAGGGCAGGCGGCGTTTTGCATCATCTTTTGTAAGGACCAATTTTCTGAACAGGTGAACGATGTCCAGTTTGAGGCCTAAATTATCTGAAACTGTTTCAATAATGGTTTTCAAAAAGACGATCTCTTTGTTTACTGTATTCGATACGGCTTTTTCTTTATCAAGACGCTCAATCTGCCAATCACGATATTTAAGCATGTCTTCTCTCGTCAAATTGATAATGGGCTTGTTTCCGATACAGCGAATAAAGTTTTTCAAAGCACGCTCACGAGGATTTTGCCATTTCCGAATTTGATATTCGGATTTATCCAGGCGTTTATTTTTTGAATATTCCCAGAACTTCGGCCATATCTGATTTAAAAGCATCTGGGGTTTTTGAACCCCGCCCAGGACCGCCTCAATTGCTTTTGGGGCTTCAATATTATGATGGGTTTTCGCAAGCCTTTCGATGATCTCGCTAAAGGGTAACTTCGCTACCTCATTCGCCAAGTTGTAAGCAAAGCCCATGAGCTGCGCTGTATTGACAGCTGCTTTGTATTGATCGTGTGAATGCATCTGGGACGTTTTGATGAGGTTTTGCCAATAGGCTTCGATCTCATCGTTGCGGGCCATCGCCTCTTTGTATGCCAATTTCTTGCAGTCAGTTTTGAGAGCAATCTTGATGAATTTTCGTGGATCGTATTCTTTAAGAAGCTTTGGGATTCGGCGAATGTAGTAGTAGCGGCTACTGCGTTTTGTCATATAGTTCATGGAAATGTACCCCAATTTGTTACCCAATTTGTACCCCAATTTGATTCGGAAAAACGGAGCGCACAGTACCAATAGCCCTTATGAAAAAACACAAAATTCGTGTTTTTAAGGATTTAATTGCGATGTACACAGATGCAATGGGAAAAGGGCTTGGAGCGGGCGAAGCGCTTATTTATCGAAAATCATAGTGGGTTAAGTTGTTGATGTTTCTAGATAGTTTGTATTTCGAATTTTTGGTGTGTACCCCAATTTGTTACCCAAAACTGTCACTATCTAACCTGTATCTATTTTAGCAATTTCTCTGACAAGTTCAAGATTAGACTTTCTGCGGTCTGCTTTTTTAAGTTCTTTTTGGACTCTCTCAAAAATGGGGAGATAAACGTCGCCATATCTATCAACCACTTTGGCAATAAACTTCATTACTTCATAAATTTCTTCATACGAGTAAACCTTCATAGCACCCCCGATAAAAAACAATGTGGGTGTATGATTGATTTCAATATTCAAAACATTAAAAATCGAACACTTAATCTTTTCAAATTTGTAATTTTATAAATGGAAATAAATTTTGCAATCGAGACTGAAAAATACCGGTCCCTAACGTATACAGATCAACTACCCTACATCAAAGAAAACTACATCGATAAGTTTCTGATGCTTGACTTATTGCAAGTAATGATCCGAGAGCATCCTATAACTGATCTAAAGAATTATCAGCAATTCACTTATCACCACGATGCCACAAACAATGTTTGCAGATTAAGAATTTCACTTTATCCTAGTAGTGATAATGTTGAATTTTTAAATGCTGTGGAACGAAGCTTTCAAAAACTAATAATGATATTAACAGAAACACAGACTCCATAATCTTTATTACATACGATTGTGTGGCTGATCATATCCCCGTACCTTACACTTAACAGAACTCGAATTTTGTTGCGTTAATTATGTCGAATCGCATATTAAGTTCCCACTTTCAATTTCTGAAAGTATCTTTCGAATTTTCGCATATTAGAAAGCCAAAGGCCGCAATAAAAATGTTCAATTCAGATCAACTATGCACCAAGCGTACAACAAAACTACAATCGTATATCAGCTATTTTGCTTTGATCTATAAAGTATTTAGGCAAAATATTTCTCGCAAAATTCTTTAAAAGAAAAAGGGAAAACCCTGCAAGGCTTTCCCTTTTTAAAACATCCACCCCGCAACCCGTCTAAAGGAGCTTCGATGAACATCGAACAAGCTAAAGCTATACCCATATCTATAATTCTTGACAAGCTGAATCTTAAGCCGCAACGCACAAACGGCCATAAACAGCTTTATTTCTCTCCATTAAGAAATGAGAAAACGCCCAGCTTTTGGGTCGATACCAAGAAGAATCTTTGGAATGACTACGGGGATATGGAGTGGAAGGGCGGTGATAGCATTCACCTGGTCCGTGCGTACTTGTTTTACCAAAATATGGATTCCCAGGTTAGTGACGCATTACGGTGGCTACGCAACATGACCGGGTTTATTCCCGTTATCCAACCCGTCAGTGATCCCGAGGAAACACCAAAGGATAATAACCTAGAATTGAAGTACACAGGCAAGATAACAAAAGAGTATCTTATCCATTACGGTGATAGCAGAGGTATCCCACCGAGCATACTTAACAACTATTTTCAGCAATCAATCGTATTAAATAAAATGACTGGTCTTCGTTTTCATACGCTTTCTATGCGTAATGATTTGAAAGGCTATGAACTCCGTAACGAGAAATTTAAAGGTTGCTTAGGCAAAAAATACATCACTTTCATTCGTGGAACCCAGCCTAAACCTGCCGGGATAAACATTTTCGAAGGTGCTTTTGATTTCGTTTCGGTTATTACGCAGCGTAACGGCCAACCGCTGACCAACGATGCAATGATTTTGCATTCGTTAAGTAATCTTAAAAAAGCCACAGCATACATCCGAAATTACGGATACCGAGAATGTATTACGTGGATGGATAATGACAAAGCCGGCTTGGAAGCTGTGAAATCCTGGGAAGAATTTTGCAAAACTGAAGAAAACCTTCAGCATGTGCCAATGAATGATTTGTATGCGCCCTACAAGGATGTGAACGCCGCTCACATGGCAAAGTTGGAATTGTAAGGACATTAAGATGCAGAATAACATTCACGCTCTTTTTAGCGTTTCAGAAGTCGAATTAATCTATCGCAGCAAAATCCCACCTGCCGACCGTCCAAAAATCATTACATCCGACAATGCTTTCGACATTTTTATTGAAGCGTGGGATTTAAACAAAATGGACCTGGTTGAACATTTTAATATTCTACTGCTCAATAAAGCAAATCACTGCATCGCCTTCAGCCATATCTCAAGCGGCGGGTCCTCATCTTGCATCGTTGACCCTAAGATTGTTTTTGCAACGGCCTTAAAAGCAAATGCTGCTTCGATTATTGCTGCACACAATCATCCATCTGGAAATCTGAACCCTAGCAAAGCAGATATTGCAATCACAGAAAAGTTAGCAACTCTCGGTAAAATGATGGACATGCCCTTATTGGATCATCTAATTGTAACGCCGCTGAAGTATTACTCATTTGCAGAAGAAGGATTGATACTATAGCGAACTAATCAATTGATTCCAAAATTGCTGCCATCCTTTTGTTACAGAAGATGGTGTCAATTCATTATGCCGAAAACATTCCCTTGCTTCCAACAAGAATTTTCCTCTCGCTTTAGCGATTCCCTGCCAATCAAAATTCGAGTTGGGCGGTCATTTTATTTCAGCTTTTCATTTCTTGCCACTCTAACAAAAGAAAGTCATCCAAAATGGAAACTGTCGAAAATCATACCTCAAAAGAAGGTCAATCCCACATCCGAAAGGATATTCATCAAGAGATAACAGATACTATCATTCACCAACTGGAAAAAGGGGTCATCCCATGGCAGCAAACATGGATAAATAATCAGCCCGTATTTTCGATTCCAAGAAATTTGATCACGGGCAATCGCTATCGTGGGATTAATATTCTACTCCTTTGGTCTGCAGCACAGGAAAAGAATTATACAGTCCAAGAGTGGGCTAGTTTTAAACAATGGAACTCAAAAAATGAAAATGTTCGCAAGGGAGAGAAGGGCACCTTTATTGTTTATGCCGATACATTTGAAAAAGAAGTAGAGGGTGAGATAAAGAAAATTCCATTTTTAAAATCATCTGTGGTGTTCAATCGCTCTCAATTGGCCAGCTACAATCCAGAAGAAATTAATACTGAAATAGTGCGAAATGAAATAGATCGAAACAAAACAGTTGATGATTTTATTGAAAATACCTTTGCTCAAATTGCACATCGTGATGGTGGTGCTTGCTATGTTCCCTCAACAGACCAAATCTATATGCCTCTCTCATCGACATTTATCGACATAGGCAACTGTACTGCCGCACAAAATTATTACTCAACTCTTTTACATGAGTTAACGCACTGGACCGGTCATTCGTCCCGATTGAACAGGCTTGCAAAAACTCAATTTGGTAAAAGTGATTATGCCCAGGAAGAACTTGTGGCTGAACTTGGAGCAGCCTTTTTAACCACGGAATTTGGCATTACTAATCCCGAAAAAGAAAATCATGCAGGATATATTGCTGGATGGTTAAAGGTCTTGAAGAATAATAAGCATTTTATTATTTCCGCTGCGAGTGAAGCTAGTAAAGCAGTAGAATTCCTTAATGAGATGCAGCCACTAAAACTCGTCATGTAATTCACTAAACAAAATTTTTTTATCAATAAATTTCTTTAAAAATGGCCTCGAAATGAGGCCATTTTTTTAAGCATGGATAATCTTTGCTTTACCATCCATTCAATAGCTTATCTAAAAATATTCTTTGATTTTAGCTTCACAAGCTTCGACAATTTCAAGTTGCTCTTTTTTTAAATCCTTACGATCTAATTGTAATGAATCAATTTTGCCTTCTGGAAACCAAAATTGAAAATGAGAATTTGAACTCTCATAAATAAAACTATCTAAATTTCCTTGAAGAGTCCCTTCCATTTCGAAATTAGTAACTCTAATTGTTACATCTCTGGGTTCAATATAATGCATAGACCTGGTTTAGAAATTATACTATAGTTAATAGGCAGGTTTTCCTCACCCTTACAATTAAGCGGGTTCGAAAGTAGGCAGATTGTGGGGTTCTCGATTTTTCGAAAGATCAATCTCTAAATCAACAAAGAAATTATTATCCTTAAATGAACAATAGCCATTTGAAGACATTATTATATAATCGGTAATTGTAAAACCTTTGGGGTCCAGGCTTGAGACGAACTCTCTAAATTCTTCAATTTCCGAATAGTCCGGTACTATTTCTCCATTAATACGATTTTGGGCGACAATTATAGAAGAAGCTTTATTTTCTGTAGCTAATTGGACAATCTTAATCGGATTGATAATATTTAAATGATGCTCTTTTTCGATTGTATACATTGTTATAAGTTGCTTGTTTTTATTCAGCAACAGCAACTTTCCTTCTTCTTTATTTCTAATTTTTGTTTTCCATTTTTTCAAGAAAAATACAAAACGATCTTGACTAGATTCAAGTTTGTTAGTCATCGCTTTTTCGTCGCTTTCTAACGAGTCTAATAATACAGATTGTGTGTTCATACTAAAAGTATTTGTACATGTTTGACAACTTAATTCACATATAGTTTAGATTCAACGGCCTGGTTTATTTAATATTGCTTTTTAAGTCAAAAGAATAAAATTTTTCAAACAAAGGGGATACCAATTCGTAGGCTTTTAAACAGGAGTTATGTTTATATTCCTCGAAAAAAGGCTGGGCTGATTTCGGCTTTAAAGCTACGAAAGAGTTAACACTCATGTCGATATCTTCATTTTTAATTAACATTTCCATATTATTCACTAATCCTTCAATGCTAAAGTAAATCAAATTTATCAAATTAGGATTTTTGTCAATAAGATGTTCTTTTGAGTCCAAATATAGGATCAGATTAGTTGTCGGTGAGCCAAACTCATCTTTGGATAAAATTGGAACTGATAAATACATTGCTTTGCGTTGTAGAGACGAAGGATTGATATTCAGATCGTTCATTATTGCATTAAATTGTTCTTTATTCTTATTTTGAATAAGAATTGCCTTATTTGTCCTAATTGATAATCCCACGTTTCCTAAGTCGATAGGATAAACTCTCCCAATGCCTCCTCTATTTGTGGGGAGTTTGCTTCCCGCATAGGATGTCATTTGTTGAAAATAATACTTGCCCTCAATGAAAATCACATTATGCAAGGCCAGTCGAAAATCAGAGTCAGAATTTAAATCTCCTGACGCTTTTATTGCATTTGCAAGGGTAGTTGTAAAAAAAGAGAGCATATTTGAAACTTGATTGCGATAAACAGGAGTAACTTTTGGAGTGACGTAGTTCTTTTCCAAATAACTGTTATCCCATAATCTCTTCATGGGTTCGTTCTTAAACTCCTGCTGCTTTTTTTCAAGGGGCTCCCACTGACTAACAGTGAAGAATTGTTTTAATTGTTCTGTAAGTTCTGTACCATGTCTTGCTATAAAAAGATTAGATGCCTTTTGGCCTTTCAACTTGTATCCCTGTTTCTTTTTGTCTAACTTGTATTCACCCTGCTGATAAACAAAACTATTGCTTTCGAAAAGTATAAATCCCAAAAAGGCATTTATAAAACTCATTTTATCAAGATTGAGAACCTGTGAAAAATTACTTTGTAAACCAAATAAGGTGACGGTTGCTTTATTGAATTCAAATTTTTGTGCAATTCTCATCGAATCTTCAACTGGAATTATTGACTTAAGTTTTTTATAAAGCCATTCTGGTTTTCTTTGAACAGATTTATCCTTCCATTCTTCTCTAATTTTTTCTAGCTTAGGTAATGTCTTGGAGTAAATTTTGTCTTCTGACAAAATTTTGTACAATTCTAAAATATTTGAATTGACGATTGTTGCTCGAAATAAATCAGAGAATGCGCCATCGCCAGTTCCAGATATCGGTATTATGTTATCAGCTGTTAAGACACTTTGCGAAAGTTTATCATTCCGCCAGTATGATGTAGTGGCCCCTCCGGGAACACCTTTTTCAACGCCGTAACCAGTAGCGACAATAACCGTTTTGTAAAATTCAACTTGTTGAGATTTTTGATGACTATTAAAAGGCTGAGTATATGTAACTGCATTTGTGTTCCCGGAATTACTAATTGAAACTATCGTGGACCTCAATCTTTCATCATAATAAGTTACATGTTGCAATTTCAATTTATTGAATTCTGCTAAAACTTGCCGACAAACATGATCTGCAGTTCCATAGTCCCAAGACAGTACTGGTAAATTCGAATTTGATTGGAGTTCAGCAATTGGCCAGTCAAATACATTGGGATGGATAATTCGAGAATCGCACCCTAATTGCATGTGCAAGAAATTTGAATTTTGTTCATAGTGGTGCACAAGTATCCCACATTTGATCGCTAGACTTGCGAAAGTGAGTCCAGCAATGCCGCCTCCAAGCACTGCTATCTTATCACCTTTTTTTATCTCTTTTTCTTTTAGCAGTGCATAGAATATATTGGTTGTTCTTACTTGCTGTTTGTAAAACGTAATAGTAGGCTCGAAAACTCCAACTAGGTATTGACCTTTTTCAATCCTATATCTTTCGAGGTAATTTTTTTCTTCACTTATTTTTTTCATAAAGCATCGTTGAACAATAAAAATTCAATATATGTTTTTTTTGATAAAATCTTTATTGATAGTAATTCTTATTGAATCTTTTTTATCAAGTAGAGTTTCTTTCAACTTTCATTTCGATTATCAAAGAAGAATTATCTTCAATTAACTCTGTATAGCGATCTTCCGTACAATTCACAACTTTAGGAATATGATTAAAAAACTCTTGATACAATGATTCAAGTTTTGACCCTTTTAATGTGATGATGTGAGAAGTAAAATTTAAAACGACAATACTATCATCAGGTAAATATTCGCACGACACCAAGTATCCATAATTTAGGAACAGCATTTTGCCATCAATTTGAACAAAGCAAACGTTTCTGACATTACTCCCAGACTGGTAATTTTCATCATTATTGACAGGGGCATTTTCCTTCATCTCATCCACTTTTAGTTTAAATTTAAATCCCTGGTTCATAATCTCTATCTATTTTAGAATGTGAATATTCTTTGTTTTTTGCTTTCTCTTTATGTACGACTGCATATTCTTTGCGTTGCTGATTAATGATATGATCTAAGTGCATTGTTTCACTTTCAACTAATTCAATGGCCGATTGACGATCTCCAAAATTAGACGCATGGCGAAGTAGTGCTTCCTTATCATCGGTGTAAACCTTTGCAGATAGTCTCCCTCTTGATACCGATACATAAAATTGCTTTGAATCAGTGGCTGGAAATGTTGATGCAGGTTGTGAAATTAAAACATGGTCTACGGTTTTACCTTGTGCCGCATGAGAGGTGACGACATGGGCATGCGAAAGATGTCCAAAATCTTTATTAATCTGATAGGTCGACTTACTGATTTTGTTTTGAAGAGTTATTTCACCTTTTTGCGATACTGCCGCAACCTCGAAAATATTTCCGTTGTCTAAACGCTTTTTCTTCTCGTCAAAACCGCCTCGGGTTATTCGAACTTGATCACCTTTTGCAATATTTATTTCAGACAATTCAAATACATCAAATCGGTCAGGCTTGTCATGTGGCAGTAACTTTTCTTGACCCTTTGCATCAACAATTTTGGTTCTACCCTCTTTTGATTGTTTGACGGTCCATATAGAACCTCTTTTAATTTTCTGGATATTTTGATTGAACTGCACAACCTGGCCTTGTTTTATATTCCGCCAGTCGGCTTTCTGAGCTTCAGTCAGATTTTGATTAACAAGCTTTTTGGCAGTGATCTCTTTTTTACTAATCAGTTTTTCAAGCTTCATGGATTGCCTGATATGACGAGTCAACTCGTCTCCCTGATTATGCGTTGGAGAGACGATTAGAACTGAATTGCCCTCTTTCACATGTTTCATGTAAGCTTTTACAATTTGATCATTAGGACTCAGTGGATCAATTTCTTGTATCGCCTGCATCTGCTCCAATTTTTTAAAAGCAGACAATATCCTTCCTTTGGATAACGCCTCAACTGCCTCTTTATAGTCCACATCTTTTTGCCGGTAAATCTTGCTCACTTCAGCCGTTTTTATACCTGCAACAGTGTTGAGTATTCTTAAAGCATCCCCACGCACGATACTTGAGTGCTGCCTTGTATCTCCGCCTAAGATTAATTGAGCATTTTGATAAGTTGCAATTTTTAATAGAGCCGTCATGTCCTTCGTCCCTAGTAACCCGGCTTCATCAACCCATAAAACCCCGTTTTTTAAACCGTCCTGCATTTTCGTATCGATTAAAAGTTTGGCGACCGTAGTCGCATTTTCAAAACCTTCCTCAATTAAAGTTCCTCTTGATGCGCTAGCAGAAGGGGCGACAACAGTTAAGGCTTTTCCTTTTTCTTCATACAAGCGCCTTGCCTCTTTCATAAGTGTGGTTTTGCCTGCCCCTGCAACACCTCTGACGATTGAAACTCTATGGGGAGTTGTCAGCACATGCTTTACGGCATTGTACTGTTGGCCTTCCAATTTGATCTTTGGATCATCATACAAGGGTACAAGTTGACCCTGACCTTTTCGGGCAAGCTCTACCATTTCTTTTTCTTCAGCCAGCACACCTTTAATCGTGCAAACAACTTTGTTTTTTTCTTTGACCTTGATAATCCTCATATCGGATTCGACGGCCTGGGCAATGGCATCGCTGGATGTCCTTTGGTCCCCGATGCCATGCCTGAAGGCCGATTCTAGCAAACGACGTTGGCCGATAACTGATGCACGTTCAAAAGAATGTTTTAAAGCATAGTCAACACAGTTGTATGCTGTTACTTTTAATTTATAGGGTAACTTTGAATATCGAATAGATTTATGCTTGTCGGCTGCAGGAATATCCTTGCACTCTTTAATTTGTTGCAACCATATCGCTTTTAATTGCGACATAGAAAATCCCTTTTGTTTTTTTGACCGGGTTTTCGCTCCGATCCCACTCAGTTTTTCACTATCGGTAATGCCATGCTCTTTAGCATATCGGCCGATTTCATCGGTACGCTTTGAGAAGAGGCTGATAACGGGTGTGGGGACGTTTTCAATTTCAAATGACTTTGCCGTCTTTTTGATGCCGTAGCCGCACTCGATCAATTTATCCGAAAGTATCTTATGAAACAGAGCCTGGTAGTAAGGCATATCTTGTTTAATTTGGGCGAAATCCCCAGCCTTAATGCGTTCTTCTTCTTTATCCCAAGTGGAATTGAAGACAAAGCAATGACTATGAAGGTGAGGGTCCGGGGCATGGCCGTCAACGGGCCGGGCCGTCTGATGCATAAATTCAGCCCATAACATCTCATCAGTAGCCCTGTTGTGGTAAGATCCATCTTTCCTTACCCTTGTCTGGCAATCCGCTTCTATGGCCTTCATAACCTCATTAACGCTGGCTTGAAACGCATCCCCAATATGACTGTCCTTAGAAAGGGCATTAATGATCGAAACCGATTTAGGAGCGTGAAAGTTAATATCGTATCCCACCCTTCTGCCGTCTCTTGTGCGAGGTGTAAGCGGCTCTCCAGTTTTCGGGTTACGGTTCTCACATAAGGCGAAGAAAATGTCTTGCGTAACAGCAGTACCTAAGCCAAGTCGTTCCCCCAGGCGGCCTTGAAGTTTACCTGCGAGTTCTTGGTCATCTATGTAGTAATCTGATTTTGTGAGCGCATCGGAAAAATATGCCTTGGCATGACCTTCCGAGGTGCTTTGTATCATGCGAATCATTGGTGAGGTTTATAGTGATCCTGAATTCCTTAAACCAGCGAATTCGAGCAGTTAAGCATTGTGTCAACATTTCTAACCTAAGCACAGCTTCTTTATAATTCTTAACGGCCTTTTTTTCATCAGACATCTCTCCTAAGCACAGCTTAGGTTGTCATTCGGCATAGGTTTTTTCACTGTCTGAAGCATCTTTTTCAATAAAAGAATCGGCCAACCGTTTGCGTAAATCTTCACGATTGGGCTTCTTCATATAGAACCGGACACCTGTTTTACTCTGTTCCTCTTCGGTCGAAAACGATCCGCCCATTTCCTCATTCATAATCATTTCATCAATCTTATTCAGTGCGAAGTCGTCTCCATTTTTATACGCTCCGGCATAGCTTAGTCCATACAGAATACTGCAAATGGCGATCAGTCCGCCAAGCTTTTGATTGAGAAAATACAGTAGCATGCCGGCGACAAAAAACAGCAGGGGTTCAAGAAATATCTCAATTAGACGGTTACCGGGTGTTTTACCGTTGATATTAATCTTGTAAAACATGGGATGAATTTGACCAGCTGACAAGCTATACCGGGCGAAGTCATAAACGGAGGGGTTGCGCTTAACCTCTTTCCACCGGAGAAAACAGAAATAAAGAAAAGCTAGGACAAATAAATACCATGAAGCGTAGTCGCCCCAAAAACTATGACTATTACCACCATAACCATATCGGGAATTTCTATAATAATAGGGATCAAGTTTGTCTATTAGTAAAGGGTATGCTATCAGTAACAAGGCCACAGTGATTGCAGACGCTAGTGAAAAATAGCGCTCACCGAAATTCTTGCGGATAAACACTTCAAGAATTAACCTGGGATAAGAGCAAATACTGAGAAAGAAGTTAAGAAGGGAACGAAGCACGACATTACGGCGCATAATAACCGTTCGGAAATACAGATTTTTTTGCATGTTTTAAGTTTTAGGGTTGATAAAGCTTTTAAGGAGTTTTCTGCCTGAATATTATTTTTCGAAAAACTGAACCATCAATGAATGTTTTTCCCTGCCGGTGAACATATCCTTCCACCTCGTAATTGTTTCCTGGTCCCCCTGTGAGCATGCCGGGAAACTCTTCTGGACGGATTATCTTTTCAAGTTTATAGGAGACAGATTCGCCTTTGGAAAAATCACCTCCTATTTGCCTCGAACGATGTACATCTTCCATATAAGCTTCTCCGATCAGGTCCGAGGCGTATTTATTGGTTTCAATATCGGCATTAGCATGAAATATTTTAGTGCCTAATGTGCCGAGAAAACTTTTGACCTTGTATTCAGAATTTGCCCCACCCATGTTAGCGTGATAGTTGGGAATATTTTGCGAAATGTACACGGTTGCTATCCGGCTACTTCGAGCCGTTGCTTGGTATTCTGCATCATATTCATGAATGAAATGCTGCGATTCATCAGCATATAAAAAAACGGGGCGGCCATTCATTGCAATGTCTCTTTTCTCCATTGCTCTTTGCCAGATATATTTAAACATTACCTGAATATCCCGGCCAACTTTATGATATAGTTTCACAGGAAGATTTATCAGCAGAATTTTACCGGTAAAGCAATCTTCTGGAACTACAGTAGAAGCTTTGCTGCAGAATAGTGAATAAACAGGATCTTTTAAAAGTCGGAATAAAAACCCCGAAAAAGAAAATTCAATAATTGAGCGAGTTTTTTCGCTCAAATTTTTATAATTCTCAAAAAAGAACTGATGGATAGATTCAAATAGTTTGGAGGAGGGGGCTTTTTCTGCCAAAACCTGGTTGTAATAGTCATCATCATCTCGGCATTTGCTGAGTTCATCTGCGCTTAGTCTCTCATTCAGTAAATCAATTTCTTGTTTTACATTTTTATAAGCCTTGTCAAAAACAAAAGAGAATGAATTTTTATCGTTTTCTTTTTCTATTGGGTTAGTATCCTTTTTAGGAGCAGTCATTACTATATTGTACAATTGCTCAACACTCGCTTTGCCATAGGCCAGTTGACAAAGATCAAGCGTATTAAAAATCAGCATATCCAAAGCCGTTTCCCAAAATGGATCGTCGCTTTTTCCACCACTTTTTTCTTCACTTGCTCTGATTACTGTTTTGAGAACCTGGACAATATTTTCAGTAATAGAAATATCGCCTATTCTATTACCTGACTCATATTCGAGAAAATTGAAGGCATGAGGCCCACCCGGTTCTATAATAATCAGATCATTGAGCCTGTTATTTTCTTTACAATATTCTATCCAGGCATTCTTCTCATCAGCTTTAGCCGTGTGAACTAAACCTCCGAAACCTGCTGCCAAATATTTACATGCGAATAATCTGCCCGAGCCAGAGCTTTTGCCTGAGCCAATACCGCCAAAAATTTGAACGCCTTCGACTGCATCACGAATAGTAAAATTAGAAGTGCCTTGAGAACTTGGGAAATTAATCAGGATCTTGTCAAGATCAAAATGCTCTTGCATTCATAGCTGGGTTAACGGATTTTAGGTTAGGGTGTGATAACAATTCTAAACTAATAGAAATTGTGTATATAGCAAAAAATATTATTTTTTGTGTCTCTTTTGACTTTCATAGGCCCCAAACTTTAGCCCCATTAGATCGGATTCATCGGCCTGTTGTTCTCCCTGGACAATCAATACTTCACGATATCGAGCAATCGTTATCGCTCTAAAATCAATTTGATGCATGGGCATGTCCGAATAAAGTTCATCGCTTTCGAAAAGCTGTCTTAATAAAACTTCGGCAGGTAGAGAATAGATAAGCAAAGGTTCATATCCCATAAAGGAGCACAGCCTTTGCCTGGCAACGTCTTTATAAATCCCAAGATGAGAGTTGTAAAAATCAAGGTAGTCTTGATCGAGATGCAGATAACGGACCCAGCCATTTTTCTTCATATCGTCATTTCTGATTCGTTGACACAAGGCAAATGTTTCTATGGCATGTGTATCATCAGAAATTATTCCGTTTACATGATTTTCATTTATCGATTGTGCTAATGCTAGATGAGGTAAATAAATATAAGGCGCAGGTAAATATCCAAGAGAATATTCAATCAATTTGAAAGAATGTTCTCGGTAATTAGCAGAGATTTTTTTTGCTAATTCGACATGCTCATTCTGAACGGTTTCATCAATTTCAAATCTTTCGGGATAAGGTTTTTCTAAACTCATGCATTTCTCCTTATTCAAAAAAATACTTTAAATTTAGGAAGTATTTTTTTTCAAATTTTCATTGTATGCCTGATAAAATTAATGACGATAATATCGATAGGTTATTAGATAATGCTACAATAGAATATAGTGAGATTCAAGAGAAGATTGATAACCTTCCCAAAGAGAAAGTGCTCGACCCGGTTCCTCGTATCGATGGAGGTAAAAAATATTCATCACGAGTAAACATGGCTGCCTATGAAAGCTTAAAAAAATTACAAGAAGATGTAACGCAAAAATTGTCGCAAAATGCCAGCAGCTTATCAGAAAATAAATCTTCTGAAGAAATAGACATTATTAATTCAAAGGTGAATGAATGGAAGACCAAAGATCCATACAAACGATATCAGGATTTGTTAACTCGTCAAAAAAATCCGATTATCTTAACGGAACCAACTTTTATTCAACTACAAAAAGATCAAAAGGAAAAGGCCAATAAGCCTAAGTCTAATTCTCCATTTTCCATGTCAGCTAAATGGAAACAGTCATTAGGATATAAAGATAGTGAGCCAAAAGAAAAATCAATACAATCGCCAGATGTTGAGTTGAGTAGTATTCAAAAAGCTGAACAATTTTCTATAAACAGAAATAGTATTACTGATCCCAAAAATTCCTTTTCAATGTCTGCTAAATGGGAGCAGACCTTTGAACATACTATTACAAAGCAATCCGAAAAAACGATTGAGCCAGAAAAAAGTATTGAGCGTTCTGAAATTGATTTGGACAAAGACGATAAGTAATTCACTCCCTGTCTATATCAAGATCTTTTTCAGGTGTGGAATCTTTGGTCAAAGTTTTAGACGTAGAAATATTATTAAACCAAGAGGGGTAATGGCCTTTATCATTGTCTTTGGAATATTGCTCAATCCCTGCTTGAATACCCTTAACCCTATCTGTATTCCCCTCTATCTTTGCAAGGCTATCAGCTAATGAGGATTCATGCTGTTTTATTAAATAACCTTCATTGAAGCCTTTTATAAATTCATTATCTAGATTCTCCATTATAAGATTGTTTTTGAATGTTTTTCTAAATAATCATTAATTGAATCTATATCATAGAGGATGTTTTTTTTGTCCGGTTGTGTAAATCGTATTCTGCCTTCATCCCTGTATTTCTGCAAAGTGGTCTTGCTCGTTATCCGGAGCTTTTGCATGGCTTCATCCCCGGAGATCCATTTGTCTTCTTTAATATTGTTTTGATCCTTAATCCTCGCTATAACTCGTTCAATTAATGAATAGAAAGCAGAGTCCTCTAAGCAAATAACTTCCATCATTACAGATTTTAAACAAATTTATGGGTTAAAATATATAAGAAGTGTTGTTCAGGAATTTTTGCTAATTACTTTTGGTAAGACATTTATGAATCTGAATGTATTGATCGCTTAACACATCTGTAAATGAAGTGTCTCATTTGGAACATTTCATTTTTGGAAATTGGAGATTCTCAAAAAAAAAGACTGTTAGCAATGATAAAGTTTTAAAAAGCCCTTGCACACAGCAAGGGCTTTGCTATTTAAACCAATCTATCGCTTGCCTAACCGATAAAACAAACCGATCTGAAATGCACTCATGCTTATTTTGCCGTAGGAAGTCAAAACGCTTTTGGCGTTATCTGCTTTCAGATCACTAAGTGAAAACTGATACCTGGTATCTACACCAAACCGGCGCTTAAACACATATTCAGCACCCAAGACTCCAGAAAATCCAAACTTGCGGTAACTGCTATCCGTAATATCGCCGTTATAATAGCTGGGACCCGTGTTACCTTTTGCTTTCAATAACAATTCTGGCTGCGGCCCTGCAAACACCCCGAAATTCCCTACCTTATATTTGAATAACACAGGAAGGAACAAGTGGTTTAATTCATCATCAAACAAGCCTTGAGGATTATTTGATGATAAAGCACTCACCCCTGAGACAGCAAATAGTATTTCCGGTACTATTGATATTTTTTGTGAGACTGGAATATCCAGTTGTAAACCTCCATACACCGCCGCATCGCCTTTGGGCTTTTCAAAGCTGCCGGGAAGGTCATTTATTTTAAAACTGGATAAAAACACGCCGCCTCTGATAGCTAAGCGGGGTTTAAGTTTTTTAGTTTCGGTTTGAGCATTTGCAATAAATGGAATGCTGAATAAAAAAAGAAAAAAAGTAAGTGTAGTCCGTTTCATGTTAAGTGGTTTAAGGTGAAAATTATTGTTGACTTGTAATGGCGTTGAGTAGGTGATCGCTTTCAATCTCGGTCAGGCCATTTGCCAATGTGATTTCTTTGTTTCCGAACAGGAAGCTGATTTTATAGCTTTTGGCTCTGATACTGTTCATAATCCCTTTGCCCGCCGCATGGCTCAATTGTCCTCCTGCCATCGCTACGCTGCTTGTGGCGCTTGCTAATGCACTGGCAGTCCCCAAGCCGATGCTTTGCACACGATCGCCGCCAAAGGCAAAGATGAAACCTGAACTTTGGCTTTTTTGATGGGTGATCTGGCCTTGTGGGGACTTGATGTAGATACTGGTTATATCCTTATAAGGATAGAGAGAACCGTTTAAGAATATACCGTCCGGTTTCAGGGTGAATGTTCCAGGGCGGCGCAGCAAGTTCAATAAAATCACGACGAGGGCAGGTATTACTAATGTGTAGAACACACCGTAGAAAAGCCCCGCAGACAGTTTTTCGGTAGGTGTGAAATGAAGCTGCGACGAGGCCGCTTTTTGATAAGCCAAAAAGACTCCGAGGATTAACCCCGGCCACAGCATGGGGATGTACGTTTTAAGCCCAAGCTTTGCCTTTTTGTATGTAAAAATCCGTTCATCACCTTCATTCCTTACTGTGAAGGAATAGTTTGCAGTTTTGGTAGTCATATAGTGAAAGTTTAGTGTCGACGTATTGTGCGAGAGCCGACAAATTTATTTGTTCGTATGTTAACCAAGGTTTACACACGAATGAAAATGAGCTAGTTATAGGATTATTGAATTATTTAAACCTTGCGGTTTCAATCAATTAAAAAGTCGATCACACAGACTTTTTTAAAAATTTGTTCAAAAATAATTGTTGGTTTATGTGTGAACAGAAATGGCATTCGCATGGAAAAAGCCGCAACGTATTATCGGGTATCAACGAAGAAACAGGGAAAAAGCAAATTGGGTTTGCAAGCGCAGCAAAATGCTGTCAATGCCTTACCTGATTTTGAGATCATCCGGGAGTTTTTTGAAGTAGAAAGTGGCAAAAAGAAGCGGCGACCGATCCTTAAAAAGGCGTTGCGCTACTGCAAAAAGACAAATGCCGTATTGATTATTGCCAATATTGATAGGCTTTCACGGAATGCGCTAGTGGTTGCTTCCATTCTGGGAAGCAAAGTAAAGTTCATCGCAGCCGATAAGCCCTTTGCAAAGCCGCTTGACCACTTAGAAGATGCCATCAAAGCTGAACGAGAGGGCGAAGCCATTAGCCGAAGAACAAAAGACGCATTGAGAGAAGCAAAGAGAAGAGGCGTCATCTTAGGTAAAAATGGCAAATCGTTAGCAGAGCAAAACAAAGCTGCTTCATTGCTATTTGCTCAAACGGTGCGCCCGATCATTGAAGGGTTGAAAAGTGAAGGCTATGTAACATTGCAATCCATCACCAATGAATTAAACAAACGGAAAGTAGCGGCTTATCGGCCAGGTGCGAAATGGCATAAAAGCACCGTGTACAAAATACTGGGCAAGCGGCAATAAGTAAAAATTGTATCTTCACGATAGTTTTCATAGGGTACGGATTAAAAACGGGGCGCTGTTTTCACGGCTGCCCCATTTTATTTATTTCGTTTAGGGTATTGAACTTCTAATTAATAAATCTTAGAATGTTATCCTCCTGACCAGCATCATTTTGGGAAACGCAAAAATTCTCGGATTAAATGTTTCAAAGAAAAATAAAGCGCAAACTGCACTCTTAAAAAAAATTGTGCTGATACAAATTACTCCGCTACCGGCATAAACTTTATTGCAAAATTTTCTACAATTGCATGTATTTTGTAAGGCACCGATTGTGGTTTGCTATTAGGGTGACGAAAATCCAGGATATGCATATACTCATGTATAAAATGAGCGGCTAACCAACCTGGATGATTTTCTCTGGCAGTCATGCGTAGCCATTCCGGACATACAGCTGCTATACCGGTTCCACCACCATCAATTCCAATGGTTCCAGAATTAGGATAACAGTTATTTATCCATTTCTGCCCATCCTCCTGCTTTGTAATAATTCTCAGGCGGAGATCAAGCACAGAATCTGATCCTCCTGGTCCATCCATTTCATGTGCAGTTATGATCTTATTGTAAATTTCTTCAGCAGACATTCCTTGATTGTGAGCATAAGACTGGGCTAAAACAAGCTGTTTAAACTCCGGGGAATTAATTATTTGCTCAAGTAATTTTGCAGACTTTAACGCAAAAGCAGAGTCTTGCCCATAGCCTTTCGTCATATGTACTTTAACTTCTGTTCCGACAAAATTTTCCAAAGCCACGCTAGTATCTTCTGGAACGGTTAGTTGTACATTTAGTAATGTTGGCTGAAGCATTACGAGGTTGCTGTCAATATTATCTCCTTGATTTGATTTAGGTTGCTCTTGTTTTCTTGTACAAGAACAGAAAATTAATGATAAAGACAAAAGCGATAGGGTTATCCTTTTCATATCGGGCGATTTAATTTCTTATGCTGACAAAAGATATATCAATGTTGAAAATACTTTCGGCATACGTAAATGTACTCTTTTTTTACACGATGCTTTGTTTTTATAAAAAGATACATAGTTTCGGTACACCTTATAACTGGAAAAAATCCTAACCTAAAACTGTTTATGAGTAATCCTAAACTCATAGTATTAATCCTGTTCTTACACCCATTGTGCAGTGTTACTGCGCAAACAGATAGTGTATTTGCACTCTCGCAAAATCTCGCTCAAAAATACCTTTCTCAGACTTCAAATAAAATCGATCGATATACCAAACGTGTAACAAGTAAGACAGAAAAAACACTTACTAAGCTTTGCAAGTGGGAAAGCAAAATTCAAAAAGTTCTAGAAAAAGCAAATCCTGAAGCTGCAAAAAGGATATTCAGCAATCATAGTATGAGTTTTAAAAGAATGCTGGATGAATACAAAAAAGGTGAAAGCCAATTTCAGAACTACAAAGCAGGATATGATAAATACAGGGACGACCTCACTACTCAAATAAAATTTATTGATAGTAACAAAAACTTTATTACTCAAAAAGCAGCTAATGCTCTATCTATCGCAAAAAGCAAAGCCAGTGAATTAGAAACAGAAGAAAACAGAAATGAAATTCTTCAGAAGATGATTAAAGAGCGAAGGCAGCAACTTATCAACGAAGCAATCAAGCACCTTGGTAAAAATAAATATCTGCAAAAGATCAATAAAGAAGGTTGGTATTATACAGAGACAATAAAGAACTACAAACAGATTTTCGAAGAGCCGGGAAAAGCAGAAGAAACTGCTAAAAACATTCTGAATAAAATTCCAGCATTTACAAAATTCATGCGTAACAATAGTATGCTGGCATCGTTGTTCAGTATGCGGAATGATCCATCAGGAGGAAATCCACAAAGTTTAGTCGGCTTACAAACGAGAGTTGGCATTAATACTATCATCCAAAGTCGAGTTTCTGCAGGTGGCCCGAATGCTTTAGCTGAAATGCAGCAAAACATGCAGAATGCACATGCAGAATTAAATAAGTTAAAAGACAAGTTATTAAAAGGAGGCGGTACAAGCGATACTGAATTACCCGATTTTAAACCAAATACACAGAAAACTAAAACTTTTTTACAAAGGGTGGAATATGGATTCAATATGCAGTTTGGAAAGAATAATGGATGGATGCCAGGAACTGCTGACTTGGCTATTACTACAGGCTACAAGTTGAATGATAAAAGCGTAATCGGTATAGGCCTCAGTTACAAACTGGGAATGGGAAGTATAGAAAAAATTAGCTTTAGTCACCAAGGCATAGGAGTAAGAAGTTATATAGATTGGAAACTGAAAAAACAATTTTTCGTTAGCGGTGGTTATGAACTAAATCATAATGCAGGCTTTAAAAATATTACCGCTTTACAAAACAGCGAAGCCTGGCAACAGAGTGGATTAGTTGGAATAAGTAAGAAAATGTCCCTTAAAACAAAATATACAAAAGGCACAAAATTACAGTTGATGTATGACGTGCTGCATCGTCAACACGTCCCGGTAAGCCAGCCCTGGATATTCAGGATTGGATATGATTTGAAATAGAAACCCTAAAATAGTATGAAACCAGTTTTTCTTTTTATCTGTACATTTTTATTGAATATTGGTGGATTCAGCCAAGTGAATCCTCAAAACGGAAGCGGTTATTATCAAATTCCAATCTTTAATTTTTCTGACCAGAAAAGTGGCCTATCTACAGATGTTTCCCTAAATTATTCTTCAGGAAATGGTCTGATCGTTGGAGAAAAAGCCTCGAATATTGGTCAGGGATGGACTTTGAATGCAGGAGGAGTAGTTGCAAGAAGGCAATACGGCGAACCGGATGATCAAAATTCCACAAGCCTTTTCCCAACAATGCCCTTGGGAAATTTTAGAGGATTTAGCATGCACATGGCATTGTATGAGGATAATTACCAATCAATCAATTATTCCGGTGATCCGTATTCCAGAGATTATATTGACAACTACTTTCCGAATGGTTTCATGTATTCAGAGTTTCCGGTTGTTATGCTTGAACCAGAATCTAATCAGTGGCCACTTGATGGAGTTCAACCCCGAGAATTAGGCATCATGCCAAGATTTAAATCTAATTGGGATAAGAAATATAAATCGAGTAGAAGGACACTTACAGATAGAGAACAGGATATTTATACCTTTAATGTTGGAGGGTTATCGGGTGACTTTGTGATAGGGAAAGATGGCGTTGTTCAATTATTAAATGATTCAAAACTTAAAATTCAATATACTACTGAAAATCTACTATCGCAGAATATTCGAACAAGAATAAAAGAATTTGTAATTCGAGATCAGAACGGAATTGACTACAAATTTGCAAGTTATGACTTAAATGAAGTTTTAATACCAGAAGAAACTGCAAGTTACGGAACCTCAGCTTTTGCTTTCAAACTAGTCTCGGGAACCGCTACTGGTAAATATGTGATACCGCAATGGCACCTAACCGAAATCATTAATCCTGAAACTTTAGAAAAAATTGTCTTTAATTATGAGTCATTTGATGTTAACCAAATGACCAATCAAACACCTGTATATCAAAGTACAGTCGGAGAGTCCGCTGAAACAGTGCAACTGATGATAAATACGACTAAGGGGATTTTGAAACGTATTAGTAGTGTTGTCTTTCCAGATGGGCATAGGCTGGATTTTAATTACAATCGGGGATTTACAAGACCTGATTTCGCAGATGATGATCCATTGTGGAAAATCTTGCTGACACATAATGCTGAAGAAAAATATACTTACACTTTTTCACAAGGATATTTCCTGCGAAAAGAAGTAAAAGATATAACCGTTGCCGCAAGCGCTGCCGACAAAAGATTTACAAGACTTTGTTTAAAATCTTTGCAAAAGACTTACAATGGTAAAGCTGAACCTCCCTATAATTTCACTTATTATACTGGATCTGAATCTAGTGATCTTAAAGATATTGTGCCTCCATTTGATTGTCTTGCTGAAGATCATTGGGGATTTTATACTAAAAATACAAATCTGGACATAGAAGCAGCCCTAACAAAAGAGTCAATCAAGGAACTACTGCTAAACCCAACTACTTATCGGTTACCTACTAGCGGCCTTGCTGCTTTAGGTCTATTAAAAAGTGTTGAAACTCCAACCGGAGGACAATTTAAATTCGATTACGAACAAAACTACTCTAAAAATGCTGACAATACTAGCCAAACACTTATGCACGGAGGCGTTAGAGTTCTAAAAACTACTTTGTCTGACGGTGTTAGTGCAAATAATGATATTGTCACAAATTATTACTATAAGAACGCAGACGGAACTTCATCAGGATGGGGTTATGAGAATAATCAGTATACCTCCTCCAAACTTATCGAAGTTTATAATGCGGGTAATTTAGAAGGATTTACAGAAACAGGTAATAATCGGCAGGCCATAGTTTCAATTTTAAGGAACATAAATAGTTCACTAATAAAAAGTGCGAAATTCAATTTGTTAGGTACTCTGGGGAAAAAGGGTGCCGAAAAAGCGGCGATTCCACCACTGCCTGCTCCCCAGGCTCTATTATTTAAACTGATCCTTGAAGGATTTATGAAGAGAGTTTTCGTTCTTTTCAATCCTAGCGATCATTATACTACGAACTTCAGCCATTTTAATTCGCAACAATATCGTAATCCTTTAGGAGTAAATTATTCAAGGGTAGAAGTCGTAAACAGTTCCGTGCCTGGGGGAACAGGTAAAACTATTTATGAATTTTCTGCTCCTGCAAATGTAAGATCGGAAATTCCCGCCTTGACTATGCCTTATTCATCAAAGCAAAGATTTGAATCATGGCGTTATGGGCTACCAACTAAAATGCAAGTTTTTTCCCAAGCAGGGACATTGTTAAAAGAGACTGTCAATAATTATTCAGTTACTTCTAGTGCGATTAATACTAATGACTACAATAAATCTAGCAAAGTCGAGGTCTTGGAATATCATTCTGCTTCCGCCATAACTTATAATATGCATGGACAATATCCTTTGTCACAATTTAGCTGGGAATTCTACTATCCTAAAAAGGGAAAAGCTGATTTAGTTAGCACAGTTGAAACAAATTACTCTTCTTCAGGGTTACAAAATCAACTTACCACATCCTATGAATATAATACCGATCATCTTCCTAAAAAAATAACCACTCCTAAAAGTAATGGAGATTTGATAGTTCAGAAAACTTATTACGCCAATGATTTTGATAATAATGTTAGTACTGCTATTGCCCAGATGAAACTACGAAATGTTATTTCTGTACCGGTTTCAGTTGAAACATGGTTAGTAAAACCAAATGCAACCGAATATTTAATAGATGCTTCAGTAAATGAGTTTTTTCTAGCATCTAACAATGAAATTAAATTGAATAAGGTATATGCATTAGAAACTAATCAGCCGATTTTGAAAGCAACTATTGGAGAGCATAATCCTAATCAGCTAATCAGGAATAGTACTTATTTTAAGTTAAAGTCGACAATGCTTTATGATATTAATGGTATCCATAAAGAAAGTTTTTCTCCCGATGGAAGATATAGTTCTTTATTCTACGACTTTGCAGGAAGGTACGTCACAGCAAAAGTATGGAATGCGCACACGAATGAGGCAGCTTACAGTTCCTTTGAAACCAATGAAAAGGGTAACTGGGTTTATGATCTTGCAAATGTGACTTCCACAACAGGCGCAGTAATGGGAAAGAAATGCTTTCGTATCCCACAGGGAAGTGCTGCTAATCTTTATTATAACTGCCAGATCTCGAAACCCATGCGGTTAACTTTCTGGACAAAGGGGGCAGGAACTGTTGTAAATCATTCTGGAAATGCTCTTACCCCAACAATATCACTAGTTAATTCTACAACAGGATGGACTTACTACGAATATAAGTTTACTGGCACAGGCAACGTTTATATCTCTAAAGCAACCTCAACTGATTTTGTTGATATTGATGAAGTGAGGCTTTATCCTCAACAAGCCAGGATGAGTTCTATGCATACTGATTCTAAAATTGGTACAACTAGCGAATGTGATATAAATAACAAAATTAGCTATTATGAATATGATGATATGCTAAGATTAAGTTATATACGAGATGAACAGAAAAATATCATAAAGAAAATCTGTTACAACTATGCAGGAGAGCCGGAAAACTGTATAGACGCACAAGATACAAGTCCGCAGTGGAGAGACGATGGCTTGACAATGTGTGAAGCGTGCCCTTCAAATCCAGCCTATTATTCAGGGGTTCGTCTTAAAAGACAAATTGACCAGAATCCATTGAGTCTTACTTATAATCAGCCACAGTGGATTGTGGATAATTCAGGAACCTGTCCGGTGAATGCTGACTGGGTGCAGCGGACTGATCTCGGAAATTGCGAATTAAATGGATCTGGTCAACCAACTGGAAATTATGTTATTCCTACAGCAGATATTAACCCATGCAGTCCAACATACAATCAGTGGGGCACTCCCGTAATTATTCCAAACCATGGGCCATGCATTCCTTGTAATCCCGCATGTAGTGAGCCTCAATACAAATGTATAAATGGTGTGTGTGTTCAGGGAACCTGGAGCATAGTAAGAGTTTTCAGGGTCGATAAATTTACCTGGCAGTGTACATCTGCTTATTGCTTCCCGGATGGATCTGTTAGTAACTATACACAAACCACAACAAGTTCAACAGCATGTACAATAACGTGCCCTTAATTTAAAATTTTAAACTTGATTTTATGTTAGAATATTTTATTGGATGTATCGCTCTTTTTATTACAAATTTTTATTCACTTTCTTTCCAGGATGTGAATGGCAATACCATCCAAATGAGTAGTTTCCAGGGTAAGAGAATCCTCATATCGAATATTGCAACGGCCAGCCCAAAAGCAGGTCAGTTAGTGGGTCTTCAACAATTGCAGCAGCAGTATTCAGATAGCCTTGTGGTGATTGTATTTCCAAGCAATAGCTTTGGTAATGAACCAAAAACAAACGCCCAGATAAAAGCATATTGCGATACAAGCGTGCACAACACATTTATTATTGCAGCCAAAACAAATGTAACTGGCTCAGGTACCCATCCTGTTTTTTCATGGCTTGCCAGTCAATCTCAAAACGGACAAATGAATGCAGTAGCACAAGCTGACTTTGTAAAATTTCTCATAAATAAAGATGGAGAATTAGCTGGTTTTTTCTCATCCAAAATAAGCCCTGATGATGCAGGCATAGTCCAGGCAATAAATGCCAGTTACTAAATTCAATTATCCTTATTAATAAAACATTCATATATGAACAGGATGAACTACATTTTTTCCGTCCGCTTTTTCACAATACTTTTTTTGATGACTGTACAACAGTCAATAAATGGACAAGTAGCACCGTTACCTGCTCAGGTACAGCCGGGCAAGAAAGTAAACTATGTGCGCACTTTTACGTCCACTATACCGGAAAAAAATCCAAATGTTATTGTTTCTAAAGCTTCAGAATTGGGAGGAGGCGTATTAGAAAATACACAATATCTAGACGGTTTAAATCGGATCATACAACAAAATGACAAAAATGCATCTCAGGAAGGTGATGGGACTGGAAATCCCTGGGTCACTGCAAGAGACATCATTAGTATCAATCGTTATGATTTTGATGCCAGTCAACAGGCTAATATAAAAAATTTAGAGTATATGCCGTTTCCTTTTAAGGGTACCGGAACTGATTATACGAACGGATTTTTGAGCGCAGGTTTCCAGTTACAGCAGTCTTTCTGGCAATCAGAATATCCTGGCGAAAATTATTATTACAATGAAACAAGAACAGAGCGGTCTCCTTTAGGTCGGGTTGAAAAATCACTCGGGCAGGGGAGTGCATTTGTTGGGGCCAATATTGGAGTATCAGTTGTTCAGGAGTTGAGCAACATTAATGAAAACGTAATGCCGTGGAGAATTGAATCAGCCTCAGCTTTTACTCCTCCTCTTACATCAATTCCATACAGCACCGGCAAACTGTTTAAAACTATTTCAATTGATGAAAAAGGTAAAAAAACTTACACCTACACAGACTTCGGTGGTAAAACAATTCTCAAAAAAGTCCAGGAAAAAGAAGCTGGCCCTGACCTTGACGAAAACGGCCATAATGGATGGTTATGTACTTATTACGTTTACGACGATCTCGATCAATTAAGGGTAATCATCACTCCTAAGGCTGTAAAATATCTTCAAAGTTCTGGTTTTGTTTTTTCAAGCGTTGATGTGTATCAGGAACTTTGCTTTTGGTATGATTATGATGAACGGGGAAGAAACATAGTAAAACATTCACCTGGTGCCGGAACAATCCAGATGGTTTACGACAATAGGGATAGATTGGTATTATCACAGGATGAAAATCAGAGAAACAGGGCTGGTAAACAATGGGCCTTTTTTCTGTATGACGAGCAGAATCGGATGATCGCAAGCGGCTTATACGATAAGGATGCAACAAGAGATGCTATGGCCTCTTTTGTAAAAAATTTGAATAACGGAGTAGTTTCTATCTCAGTATTTACAGGAAGTAATGAAACCTTGCTTGTAGATAACCCTGTCTCGGGCTCAACTGCGTACTGCAACAACTGTAGCAATATTGTGATAAATACAGTTACATACTATGATACTCATTCATACCAGGGCGTTAAAGCATTTAGCAATGATTTTTCATTCGCTCCTGTTGAGACAAATCCAAATTCTCCCAATCAAAACCTTTACGTAGAAGCAGTTGTTAAAAGCAATCGCACTATTGATTTTATTACAGGAACAAAGACGAGGGTTATAAATAATAACTACGATGATGGTAATGCGGCAAACGACCAGTTTCTTACCGCCACAGTTTATTATGATGATAAAGGCAGGGCTATACAGGAATTATCAGACAATGTAAAAAATGCTGTTGATTATACCACCACTCAATATGATTTTGCGGGAAGAACAATTGGTATTTGTGAAAAGCATACGATGCCAGGAACGTCTATAAATAATTTTACAACAATCAGCAAATTCAATTTTGACTTCCTCAAAAGGATAACAGGTGTTTTTAAAAAGTATGGCAGCCAGGATTATAAAAAGATTGTTTCTTATACATATGATGAATTTGGAAAAGTCAAAGCTAAAAAACTCTCACCGGACTACAACAGTGGTGCAGGTATTGAAACCTTAACTTACGATTACAATATCAGGGGATGGCTTACCGGCATTAATAAAGACTATGCATTGTCAACATCTTCACTAAGCCAGTGGGATCATTTCTTAGGAATGTATATGGGGTATGACAATTCGAATGCGATGTTTCATAACTCTCAGTACAATGGTAATATTACCGGTGTGATATGGAAGGGTCAGGGAGATAATATGCCCCGTGGTTATAATTACCACTATGATAATGTAAATCGTTTTATCAGTGCCAATTTTGTTCAAAAAGAAAAGCCTTCAGACCTGCTGTTTACCAATAATAAAATGGATTTTTCTGTTACGAATATCCAGTATGACGAAAATGGCAATCTCAAACAAATGTATCAAAAAGGCATGATACCTGGAAATAACACGCCTGTTTTTATAGACAAACTGACCTATGAATATAAAACAGTTGCTGGTAGCCAGTGGAGCAATCAATTGAAAAAAGTATTCGACCAGCCAGATCTTACAGCATCCAATAATGGAGCCTTGGGCGATTTTAAAGATGAAACATTTGGGTCTAATACGGATGACTATACTTATGACCTGAATGGAAATTTAATAAAGGATAATAACAAGAAAATAAGAATAAGCGGTAATGGAGGTGTGCAGTATAACTATTTTGACAAACCTCAGAAGATCACCATTGAAAATAAAAGTATTACCGAATTTACCTATGATGCAGATGGCGTAAAGCTTGCTAAAAAAGTAACCAATACTGTTTCCGGTATTAGTACAACCACTTGGTATATGGGTGCATTTATTTACGAGGAAATAGCTGGACAAATCAATATGCAGATGATCCTGCACGAGGAAGGAAGAATAAGAGTCTATAACCCTGTTACTAATCCAAGGGTTACAATAGGAGGCAATTTTGATTTGCCTGATGGCAAAAAAGGAGCATTTGATTTTTTTGTGAAGGATAACCTTCAGAATATCAGGGCTATCGTTACGGAGGAAACGCATAATGAATACAACAACTGTACAATGCAGGATGCGGTTTCCTATTATGAAACCAGGATGTTTGGACAAGTTGATGCAAATGGAAATCCAAATGGAAATAATGAAGTAGCTACTACTGCGACAGCAACCTCTGGTGTGCCCGGATGGTCTTCCAATCAAGGGTCTGGAGCAAAGGCGAGTAAACTGGGTTTCAATGGCAAAAAAGTTGGGCCCAATATGATGTTGAAAGTAATGGCTGGCGATAATATTGCTGTGCGAACAGATTATTATTACACTGGCCCGATAGATAATAGCGGACAAAACGGTATGCTGAGTAATGTACTTACAAGTATGTTGAGTGCACTATCTTACAATACGGTAACCTCAAGTTTGCATGGTTCTTCAACGGCAATAACAAGTAATATCAATGCGAACCCGCTAAGTTTTGGAGACTTTTTAAATAATCAGAATGTAGGCAACAATACTACGCCACAGGCCTATCTTAACGTTTTATTTTTTGATGAAAATTTTAATTTCGTTCCATATGATAATGTTACCGGTTTGGGAAGCTATGGATGGCGGGTTGGTGCTGGTGGTGATGGGCAAAGTATTCCGCAGCAATTAGCAAAAGCTCCTAAAAACGGATATGCTTATGTTTATCTAAGTAATGAAAGTAAAACATGGGTTTATTTCGATAATTTAGATGTAACGCATGAAAGGGGAAGATTAGTAGAAGAGAATGCATATTATGCTTACGGGTTGAAGATTGCGGGAATAAGTGGAAGGCCCGTTGGTAAAACAGATAATCAATTTGGATATCAGGGCGATTTTGCGGAGGAAGATGAGGAGGCTAATTGGAATGAATTTCATTTAAGAAACTACGACCAACAAATTGGTCGATGGAATGAAATTGATCCTTATAGTCAGTTTGCAAGTGGTTATGTAGGCATCGGTGCAAATCCAATCAATAACATTGATCCTGATGGCGGATGGATTTTTCATTCTGTCGGTTTAATTGAACATGGCGCTTGGGCTATTGGTGGCGCTGCAATTGGTGCAATTGTGGGAGGTGCTTCCAGCGGTTGGAGCCCTAAAAATATAAGGAATGGTTCACTAATTGGCGGGGGAATAGGATTGGGAGCAAGTTTTGTGAATTGGAACTCTGTAGGCAACTGGTTTGGAGGACTATTTCAAAGCAATACATTGTGGATTTATTTTGACGGGCTTCAGGTTTTAGAGACTTACAATATGTACAGAGAAAGTCAAACCCAAAGGAAGGTTACTGGATACAGTAAAGATAAAAACGGTAACGATGATCCAACCAAACCGACTTATAGTAAGCCAGAACCAAAGTCACCAAATGAAGAACCAATTCTTACAACCCAACTTGTAAGAGGTAAACTTCACTTTAAGGATGGAGATGATGAATATTGCTTTGATGCAAATTCTGGTGCTGATGGAAACGGAGCTATACCAGATGGGGATTACACTGTAGGAGGGTTGGAAGATAACCGTCCTTCACCTTATAATATTGATAATTCTCGAACGGGCTATACAATTCCGTTGGAACCTGATGATGAGACGGTTACAAGAGATTTGATTAAAATGCACCCTACAACAAAAAATACACATGGTTGTGTTGGTATATTAGACAAAAATCAACAAATACAATTTTACAAATTATTTCCAAAGCTGAGAACAAAGTATAAAAAAATTAAGTTCAGAGCAAAAGGAGTCAACGGATCTAAGAAAAAAGTAATTGCTAACGATGGTACATATAAAGGAGAAAGGGTCGTTGCAGTTAAACAAAAACAATAGAATGAAAAACAATTCAAAGTTTATAACAATAATATATCTATTAGCCTTGTCGCTATATGGATTTAGCTCATTTAGATGCAAAAGCACATACAGGTCAATAGTCAATCATCCTGTTATTGAAGATACATCCCTAATTATAGATAAATCAAAGCTGGATGACGGCTTCAATAAAGATATTAGCATACAAGGAGACTCAACTTATAGCATTTTCAAGGATCAATTAAAATGGCAGCCTGGAGTTGCGATGGAAATCTTAAAACTAAGATCTTTAAATGCCTCGATTGTTATTAAGTTCACCTCTAATCATGAAATTGAAAGAATTCAATATGCATCTTTGCTAGCAACAGGAAATGAAGATAAAAACTTCTTCATTAATAAGAACTATCAGACTAATTTCTATCAGTTTAAAATTGGCGATAGTTTAGAAACTATCCTGAACAAACTGAAGGGCATAAGATATAAAATAGAACAAAACTTTCCATCTACAAAAGATATTTGTATTACTATTAATGGTTTCATAAAGAATACCGGCACCTCTTCAGTCGGGGAATTCGACGAGTATCGATGCGCATATTGTTTTAAAAAAGGGAAACTTGATCTCGTAGAAATAAATTATTTTAGAGATGTAACTTTCAAGAACTAAGATTTAAAAAGGACAGGGTCAATATAAAGCTAAAATAACATAGATATGTCGTAACTATTCAATTTGTAAGTTGGACGATTGAACACTCCCAGATTTTTATCTTCTTTGTCAGTCTTTCTTCAGTTCAAGTATTTTGCAGTTATAGTCGTCCAACACATTTGAGGGCAGGCTTTTCAGATAAATTTCCGTTGTCTTCAAGCTTGAATGTCCAAGCATAGCACTGATTGCCGTAACAGGTACGTTTTGAAGCATGGCTTGGGTTGCGAAGGAGTGTCTGCTTACATAGCTCGTTAGCTTTTGTTCAATTCCGCATAAGTCAGCAAGGGATCGCAGATTTTCATTAAAGCGTTTTCTCGCCCATTGGATATCCCTTTGTTGTAATATCGCACCTTCTCTTTTTATGATCGGAAACACATATTTGGAAGAAGGGTCTTGGTGTATATAGTGCGAAACGATCGCCCCTAGGCTTTCGGTGATTTTGATGTCATAAAGTTTGCTTGTTTTTTGACGGCGATAATGAACTCGCCCATCAACTATATCTTTTTTTTGCAAATGGGCCATATCCGCAAAACTCATCCCATACATCATGTAACTAGCGATAAAGTAATTGCGTGCATCGAATGCCGGATGTTCAGGCTTTAATTCCGACGCAAGTATTTTGGACAAACTTGTGCTGTCCAACGCACGTTTTCTGGTGGGTTCTGTTTTGATTTTGTAATCGGCGAATGGATACAATTCCCGATCTATAACTTTCGACTTAATGGCTTTGTTATAAATCGATCGTATCGCTCGCAAATAAACGGCCAGCCCATTGCGTTCATTGCCTGTCGCAAGGTGATAGTTTTCCAATTGCATGAGAAAGCTGTAATTAAGTTCAGGAAATGTCAAATCAACCGACTTATCAGGCTTGAATTTACTTGCCTTGGGATTCCCGCCTTTATTCTTTGGTAACGGCTTGCCCTTATTAAATGTGCGGAGGAATTTGACAGCACCTTCGTAAGATTGTGCAGTACCCACACGATCGGCTTTATATAAGTCTCGAATTAGCGTTTCGCTAAAGGCGTAAAACGAAGCCGCCGTAAATGAAGGGTCGATTTTCTGTTTGACATCGGAAATAGTTGTCGGGCCAGTTTTTTTCTGGTCGCCAAGCTTCAAAATACTGTCTAAGGCTTCAGCTTTCTTTTTCTGAATTTCATTATTCAGTCGGGTTACATTTGTTGTGCCCTTATAAGATTTTTTGACTTCAAGTTTTTCTTCATCCCAATCTTCTTTTTTTAGATGGATGCCCGTTTTAATAGAAGTCGTTTTACGATTATGGGTGAGCCGCAGTATGAGTGGGTAAGTGCCATCCGCTTTCGGACGACGGGTATCGAGGGACACTTTAACGCTGGTCGAGATCATGGAGTACCTTTTGTGTATCGTGAAAATAACGAAAAAATTTGCACGCAGTTTGCACGCAAAAGACGGTTTTTTATGAATTTATATGATTTGATTAATGATAAATAACATTGGTTTTCCGTATAAATCAGCACATGTCGAACCACATCAAACCATCAATCTTAGGTCTGTTAATCAGAGGGTCGTTGGTTCAAGTCCAACAGGGGGAGCGAAGAAGAAAAAGGGTTTCAGGCTTTTTAAGTTTGGAGCCCTTTTTTTATTGAAAAATATTTTCCAATTATAAACCGTCCCTCAAAAAAGTCATTCCCCCGGTTTCTACAAACCCTACTCAAACCCTTTCCATTTCCGAACGAGATGCCTAATTACAAAAGCCAATAAAATTAATGAGAGAATATAATACAAAATGTTTTTCCAGCTTGGGCTGCCTTCAAAAAAACCATAACCCCAGTAAATACCAAATAAAACATTGGCAAGCATCCAAAGCACTATTAGAGCAATGCTATTGGCAATTAATATAAAAAAACGCCTGGTTTCTTCTTCCATTCCCATGCTGCAAAGGTATTGCTTTGTATCAGCTACCGTATAAGTAAATTTTCAAATGCTATGCTGTTGCCGTTAAAAACATTAAAGTCAACAAAAGCTTCAATGCCATTCACCCTGCCGGTTTCGCTATGCTGCCAAAAATGCCAATGACGGTTAATGCGTGGCTGCCCGGGTTGTTTGTAATGTGCTATCCATAATGGATAATGATCAAAAGTACCGGCAAGGTATTTTTCGTAAAAACTTACATTGGTATAAATAATGGGTTTTACTTTGTAATAGTCTTCAACGGCTTTTACCCAGTGTTGCAGTTGTTCTAACAGCGCTTCTTTTTTTACCCCGTAGGTTTCTTCAATATCCAATACCGGTGGAAGATCGCCTTTTGAAAGCTTAACAGTTTTAATAAAATTTTGTGCCTGTGTTTTGCCGTTTTTGCCGGGTACAAAAAAATGGTAAGCTCCTCTGTGTAATTCCTGTTCGCCGGCATTGATCCAGTTTCGGGCAAACTGAACATCTACTCCACCCAGGCCTTCGGTAGCTTTTATAAAAACAAAGTCTATTGAAATGCCATCAATCTCCATTTCTTTTACCAGTTTCCAGCCAATGTTTTTTTGATAGCGGCTTACATCAATGCCATGTATTGCATAGTTGGTGGGAATGGGAATGCCAAAGGCAGGATAGTGAACATAAGAAGGGCGATTAAATTTCCAATAAAAAAAAGCAAATGCACAAATGAATGCTGCTATTGCTATAAAAAATCCTATCCTAATTTTTCCCTTTTGTTTTTTACTGCGAGCCATTTTTAGTGAGGCAAAACTAAAGGATTATTGCAGTACCCTTTTCACAATTTTTTTATTGCCTGCTTTAACAGTTACAACGTATATTCCTTTTGCCCAATGTTTGTTGTTGATACTTAAAATGGCAGCGCCATTCAGCAAAGTAATATTTTCTTTATACATCAACTGCCCCGTTGCGTTTAAAATAGTAAGGTTGGCAACATCGGCATTAAAATCGTGCAAGAAAATACTCATGGGTGCAGTAACCGGGTTTGGATTAATTTCTACCGCAGCTTGCCCGGTATTACTTAGCAACACTTTTTTGGAACTGTTGTTTTTTGATATCAGCCAAAGTTCCGGATCTACCAAAACGGTATCGGGTAAAAATCCAATTTCGCTGTTAAACATTTGGCCATTGCTTGTATGATTCACTACAATGGTTTTCTCCTGTGTGGCGTTTTTAAATTTTAAAGCCACGGGCATTTCAAAAAAGCTGACCGAAGGATGAGATGTAGTTTGATTCATTTTAAAACGTACCATAGTATTCCCTATGGGGCTCCATTCTATCTGGTACGATGGATAGCCTTGGCCGGTGTACCATTGATTAAAAAAAGTGCTAAGGTCTTTGCCATATACCTGTTCTAAATGCATTTTTAAATTGGCAGTATTTACAAATTTGTAAGCCAGTGCCGGATCGTTTGAATAGTTTTTTATTGCCCTGAAAAACTTTTCGTCGCCCAGCATCCAGCGCAGCATCATCACTAAATAACATCCTTTATTGTAACTGAGCCTTGAGCTAAATATGCGGCTCACATTGGTTGTATCATCTACTCTTACCGAGCCTCCGGGCTGCAAAGTGATGTGGTTAATAATGGCATGCCTGTTGGGTAAAATATCTGCCGGGTACCTTGCTTCGGCATAGTCTAATGCAAGGTAGGTGGCAAAGCCTTCGTTTAGCCAAATATCGGCCCAGCTAGATGTGGTTAATTTATCGCCAAACCATTGATGCCCCAGTTCGTGTGCCATTAAAGATTCGCCCGGCGACACTATAAATGTGGCTGTTTGATGCTCCATGCCACCTCCCCATCCAAATTGCACATGGCCATATTTTTCTTTTATAAATGGATAATCGCCGTAAGTGTTGTGAAAATAATTCATGGCATACAATACATTGGGCGTATGCTGTTGAAATAAAGCAAGNNCTGCAATTTCCGATTGCAGTAAACCGTTGGCCGCAGCTTTATAAATATTGGGATGCGTTATAAAAATATCAATAGAGTCTGCTTTATCGTCGAGACCGTTTTTACATGGCCACCAATCCCTTGCTCCGTATGGCTCGCTCAGGCTCCAAATAATGGGAGTGCCGGCATGGCTTGTTTGAATAAATGAGCCAAAGCCGGTTTCGGCAGGTATGCCTTTGTAATAAATACTAATAGAATCTTTTTTGCCCAATGGAAGGTTGGCAGCAAAGTTTACTGTAACAGTGTTTGTTGTAGTTGTAAAAGAAAGAAGATTGTTTTGCTGTTTAATGCTATCCACCTGCAAGCTGTTCATCAAATCAAAACTAATATTGTTGGTAGGGCTTGTAATAGTAAAATACATAGTTACCGAACCGCTAATGTAGCGTACCGCCGGATCTATTTCCCATTGACAACGATAATAATGTACATCAAAGTTATTGGAAGAAAAAGAGCCGCCACGCCCTACAACCAGGCGGCTATGCGCTGCTGCTTCCATTGCCGCAATATCTTTTGTAGTAAAGTCAATTTGAGCTTGGGCAATATTTTGCAATAGCAAAATTACCATCCATGTTGAAATAATGCACTTCATAGTTTAACAAATTATTGGACGAATTGAGCCTGCAATATCATCATTTTTTGCCATACGAGGGCAATAAGAAACTGTTGTTGTCCGTTTCAAAAAATACCATCATCCAAAAACCAAAGCATTATGATTAAACCTGCCATGTTTTGCTGCATTTTATTTTGCATCGGGTTTACTTGTTCCTCCATTGCATTTTCTGACACTGCAAAAAACAAATTAAATACTTCTACAAACAAGGAAGATGCATTACCAAAAAAAAATACAATAGTATTTCCGGAACTACTAGAAGCAGACGCCCAAAATGCTTTGGCTTATATGGAAAAATTTTCTGCTAATCGGCGGGCCTACTTAATGCGTATGCACACAAAAGGCAAACGCTTTTTTCCAAAGGTAAACAGCATTTTAAATAAATACAATGTGCCTACAGAATTTGCAGTGTTACTGGCGCTGGAAAGTGCTTTTAATGCTAATGCGGTTTCCAAAGCGGGCGCCGTAGGGTATTGGCAAATTATGGATGATGTGGCAAAAGAATATGGGTTAAGAATTGTAGAAGATCAACATAAATTAAAAACAAAAAGTGCTACTAAAACTATAGCAAAATCTACCCCCAAAAAAGTTGTCCAAAAAAAGAAGCCTGCAATAGACGACCGAAAGAATTTTGTAAAATCAACTCATACTGCCGCAAAATATTTAAAAGCCAGAATGAAAAATTTGGATAATAATTGGTTGTTGATAGCAGCAAGTTACAATTGGGGAGTAGGCAATGTGTGGAATGCCATAGCAAGCAGCAAGAAGAAAAATGCTACCTATTGGGATATTGAACATAAGCTACCTTCCGAAACCAAGGCCTATGTTATGAATTTTATTACCCTCAATGTAATATTTAAAAACTACGATCAATTTGTGAAGGGAACATTAGATTTTAAAGCAGCACAAACTGCCGGTTTATCAAAAGCGGAAAAAAATACTTCTGTGGCTGCATTATAACCTGCACTTAAATTTTACCAGTAAATTTGCCCCATGCCGGCATTCAACTGGAACGATAGCACTAACCTTGCAAGCAAACTAACTCCCGCCAGGCTTTGGAATGGGGTAAAGGTGTTGAGTAGTTATTACATTAGCCAACTCCGTAAAAAGCCGGTGCAATGGGGCTTACCGGTTTCAATTTCTTTTGAGCCTACTACCAGTTGCAATCTTCGTTGCCCTGAATGCCCGAGTGGATTAAGAGCATTTACCCGACCAACAGGCATGTTGCAAAAAGATTTTTTCAGGCAAACTATTGATGAAATTCATAAAGAGCTATTGTACCTCATTTTTTATTTCCAGGGCGAACCTTATCTCAATCCCTCCTTTTTAGAAATGGTAAAATATGCTGCTGATAAAAAAATATATACCGCCACTTCTACCAATGCACATTACCTTACGGAGGCCAATGCACGAAAAACAGTTGAAAGCGGATTGGACCGGCTCATCATCTCTATTGATGGTACCACACAGGAAACCTATAAACAATACCGGGTGGGTGGCAATATTGATAAAGTAATAGAAGGTGCAAAAAATATTGTAAAGTGGAAAAAAGAACTCAATAGCAAAACACCTTTTGTATTCTTTCAGTTTTTGGTGGTTAAGCACAACGAGCACCAGGTAGAAGAAATAAAACAATTAGCCAAAGAAATTGGGGTTGATGAGGTACGCTTTAAAACTGCCCAGGTGTACGATTACGAAAACGACCCCAATCATTTAATTCCCACTATTGATAAATTTAGCCGTTACAAAAAAAATGCAGATGGTACCTATACGGCAAAAAACAAACTCGCCAATAGATGCTGGAAACTTTGGCATAGCAATGTAATTACCTGGGATGGCCTGGTGGTTCCCTGTTGTTTTGATAAAGACGCCATGCACAGGCTGGGCAATCTAAAAAACCAAAGTTTTAAAACTATTTGGCAAAACGATAATTACAAACAGTTTAGGGCAGAGCTTATGCAGGGCAGAAAAAATATTGACATTTGTGCCAATTGCAGCGAAGGTGTTTCGGTTTGGCAATAATTGTATCTTGAGGAAAATTCAACATTAAATGAATCAGAACAGTTTTAACGATCGCCTGGTACAAATTATTTTATTAGGTTTAATTATAGTACTAGGACTATTGTTGGTTTTTAATCTTACCGCTTTTTTACCGGGTATATTGGGTGGCGCTACGGTTTATATTCTTTGCCGTTCCCTTTATTTTAAACTCATTTATAAACTCAAATGGAAAAAAGGGTTAACAGCTATTTTGTTTATAGTGATAAGTATTATTATAGTTTCCATTCCCATTTTTATAAGTATTCAATTAATTTCTCCCAAAATAAATGAGCTGGTAAACAACCAGGATAAAATTATTAATAGTGTACGATTGTTTACAGACAGGCTGGAAGCTTATACCGGTTTTAAAATTTTTACTGACGAAACAGTTAAAAACATATCCGGTAAAATAACTTCTTTTATACCAACCATTTTAAACAGCACTGCCAGCATATTTACCAACTTAGTAATTATGTTTTTTTTATTATACTACATGTTAGTAAATGGCAAAGAAATAGAACAGTATCTTCAAAAGGTATTGCCATTTAGACGAAAAAATATAAATGCCCTGGCTACCGAAACCAAAACCATGATTAGGGCAAGCAGCATTGGTATTCCGATAATTTGCATTGTTCAGGGGCTTACCGCCACTGTGGGATATTGGATTTTTGGTGTACATGATTGGGGGCTATGGGGTTTTGTAACCGGCGTATTTGCATTTTTCCCTTTGGTGGGAACTATGATAGTGTGGGTGCCGATTGTAGTGTATATGTTGGCATCCGGCCACCAATCCAATGCAATATTTTTGCTCCTATACAGCGTAGCAATAACCGGTAATGTAGATTATCTTGCCCGGCTTACCCTTATGAAAAAAATGGGTGATATACATCCGCTTATCACCGTATTTGGTGTAATTATGGGTATGAATTTATTTGGCTTTGTTGGATTAATTTTTGGGCCATTATTAATAAGTTACTTTATCATACTGGTAAAAATATACAACAATGAATATAGTATGGATGAATTTGCACAAGAGCGACAGCATGATACTACCAATTAATCTTTTAACTTTTTTACTGAATAGAAGGAAGTTGCTCTGATGTATTTTTTTTAACTTGCAGCCTAAGCATCATGGGAATAGAACAAGACATTCATCAACAAAATTTCAGAAACGAATTTCAGAAAGCTGCTATTAACCTCATTTATACTTTTAACTGGATGAATGAGAAGAATAGAGTGATTTTTGAAGCCGAGAATATTACTCCACAGCAGTTCAACATACTCCGTATTTTACGTGGCGCCAAAGTACCTATTAGCACTTTACAAATACGCCAACGCATGCTCGACAAAATGAGCGACACCAGCCGAATTGTTGACCGCCTGGTGGCAAAAGAACTGGTAAAGAAAAATACTTGTATAAAAGATAAAAGACTGGTAGATGTGTGTATAACAGAAAAAGGTAGAAAACTGCTTGAGCGTATTGACCTTCGACAAGATGAAATGGATGCTGTTTTAAATAATCTTACCGAGGCAGAAGCTAAAACCCTTAATAAACTGCTCGATAAAATTCGAGTATAAAAACCCAATGTATTCATGAAAAAAATTTTTGCCGGTATTGTATTGGCTTCTATTTCTTTATTTGCAACATCGCAATCCACTCGGCCCGAATTAAGAGGGGTATGGATTGCCACCGTAAGTAATATTGACTTTCCTGTAAAACCAACCATTAACAGCGATATACAAAAAGCCGAATTTATTCGAATTGCCGATATGCACAAACGCAATGGCATGAATGCATTGATTGTTCAAATTCGCCCAGCTACAGATGCTTTTTATCCTTCTCCGTACGAACCCTGGAGCCAATGGCTCACCGGAAAACAGGGTCAACCACCGGTTCCTTATTACGATCCGCTTCAATTTATGATTGAAGAAACCCATAAAAGAGGAATGGAATTTCATGCATGGATGAACCCTTACAGAGCTGTATTTAATATCAACAACTCTTTTATTGCGCCATCACATGTAACCAATATACACCCTGAATGGTTTGTAACCTATGGCGATAAAAAATATTTTGACCCCGGCAATAAAGATGCTCAAAAGTATGTAACCGCCGTAGTAAGAGATGTAGTAAGCCGATATAAAATAGACGCTATTCATTTTGATGATTATTTCTATCCGTACCGTATTGAAGGAAAAGAGTTTCCAGATTGGAACAGCTTTAATAAATACGGAAAAGGTATGAGCAAAGATGATTGGAGAAGAAGTAATACCGATTCAATAATAGTAATGTTAAGCAGAGCCATTAAAGAAGAAAATAAAAACTGCCAGTTTGGAATTAGTCCCTTTGGTGTATGGAGAAATGCCGATAAAGATTCTAAAGGAAGCCTTACAAAAGCAGGACAAACCAATTATGATGATTTGTATGCAGATATTTTATTGTGGCTCCGAAAGGGATGGATTGATTATGTAGCACCCCAACTTTATTGGGAAATTGGCCATAAACTAGCCGATTTTGAAACACTTATCAACTGGTGGAACGATAATACTTTTGGCAAAAACTGTTATATAGGCCTGGGAATTTACAGGGCAAACAGCAATGCTGCATGGAAAGATAAAACCCAGCTACCCCGCCAAATTGAAATGTTGCGCAGCAAGCCCAATATAAACGGTATGATGTTTTTCAGCAGCAAAACTTTTAACAACAATCCACATGGCTGGAATGATAGCTTACGTTTAAATTATTTTAAAGAACCTGCCCCTGCCCCTGTTATGCAATAAAAAAAATTGTAAAATAATTTTCCAACAAGTACCAAACTGTTAATAACAGGCTATTATTTTGGCTCAATATTTAAAAATTAAAAATAGGGTAAGCCTTGCCCCTACTGTATTGTAGGGTACTTCATTGTAAAACTGCATATTCTTCCACAATAATCATGCAAAAAAGCAAAATTTTTGAAGCTTTGCTTACAATTTTGCCCATTGCTTTGTAATTTTACAATGCAATAATCAATGAATTAGCCTAAACACCCCTTATGTCTTTATCGCAAAGCCTACAACAAAAGTTACTTCAAAAGCTATCGCCCCAGCAAATTCAGTTAATGAAACTGCTGCAGGTTCCTACTGCTATTTTAGAAGAAAGAATTAAAGAAGAAATGGAAGAAAACCCTGCATTGGAACAGGGCGAAGAGGGGCATGATGATGAATTTGAATCTCCGGATTATGAAGCAGAAGCAATGGATGAAGACCACGAAATGGATGGAAGCGAAGAAGATTACGAAAATATTGATATTAGCGATTATGTTCACGAAGGCGACGATGAGGTTGGAGACTATAAACTAAGAGACGATAACTATCCAGAACAGGATGATAAGAAAACCATCCCTCACAAAGTAGAAACCAGTTTTATAGAATTAATGATGCTGCAATTGGGTATGTTAACCCTGGATGATAAAAAAAGAAAAATAGCCGAACAACTCATTGGAAGTTTAGACGACGATGGTTACCTGCGCAGAGAAATTGACTCTATTATAGACGATTTAGCTTTTAGGCAAAACATTGATACCAATGAAGAGGAGGTGGGCGAACTACTTTTGCAAATACAACAATTTGATCCCCCCGGAGTAGGTGCACGCAATTTACAGGAATGCCTTATACTTCAATTGGAAAGAAAATTAGACCAGGGAAAACAAGTAGCACTTGCGCTAAAGGTTTTGGAGAAATACTTTGATGAGTTTACCAAAAAACATTACGAAAAAATACAGCGTGGCCTGGGCATCTCCGATGAAGAATTAAAAGAAGTTATTCATCAAATAATTAAACTAAATCCTAAGCCCGGCGGTAATACAGGCGAAGAAAACAAAAACAATAACTATGTAATCCCCGATTTTTTTATTGTTAACAATAATGGCCGTTTGGAATTATCGCTAAATAGTAAAAATGCTCCCGACCTGCGTATTAGCGAAGGCTATAGAGAAATGCTGAAAGATTATGACAAGGGAAGCAAAAAAGATAAACGGCAAAAAGAAGCGGTGTTGTTTATTAAACAAAAAATTGATTCGGCAAAATGGTTTATTGATGCTATTAAACAACGACAAAATACTTTGATGAGTACCATGGAAGCCATCATGAACTATCAAAGGCAATTCTTTTTATCGGGCGACGAAACAGATTTACGACCAATGATTTTAAAAGACATTGCAGAGCTTACCCATCTTGATATTTCAACCGTAAGCCGTGTGGCCAACAGTAAATTTGTTCAAACCGAATTTGGTACCTATCGCTTAAAATTCTTTTTTAGCGAAAGTTTACAAACCGAAAGTGGCGAAGAGGTAAGTACCCGTGAGGTTAAGAAAATTTTATCTGATTTTATTGAAGAAGAATACAAGAAGCGGCCTTATAGTGATGAAAGATTGACTGAGCTATTGCAGGAAAAAGGTTATAATATTGCACGAAGAACAGTAGCAAAATACAGGGAACAACTAAATATCCCGGTAGCAAGGCTGAGAAAAAATTTGTAACAAAAATGGAAGGATTAATTAGTAACAATGGAAAGAAAAATTCGGTAGTTAATCAGCCAACAGTATTGAAAATTGTTGCAAGTGTTGCTTCGTACATTTTTCATCCTATTTTTATTCCACTCTACTGTGTTGGGTTTATTGCCTATGTTCACCCCAATTATTTCTCCGGATTTTCCGACAACGAAAGACTGAAAACAATTTTAATTACCCTTCAAAATGCAGTATTTTACCCCTTGTTTTCGGTACTGCTTTTAAAGGGGGTTGGCTTTATTGATAGCATTCTTTTGAAAACAAAAAAAGATCGCATTATACCATATATTGCCTGTGGTATTTTTTTCTTTTGGACATTTACCGTTTTTAAAGAACAACCATCTTTTCCAAGAATATTACCTTCTTTTTTTCTTGGCGTATTTCTATCTTCCAGCGCCGCACTATTAGCCAATATTTATTTTAAAATAAGTATGCACGCCATTGGAGTGGGCGGCATGCTTGGGCTTTGTTTTGTTATCTTTAACGGGAATAGCATTTTAATGACCTGGCCACTTGCTGCTGCACTATTAATTGCCGGATTGGTATGTACATCCCGTTTAATTATTTCGGATCACTCGCCTAAAGATATTTATAGCGGATTAGCAATAGGCATTTTAATGCAATTTGTAGCTGCTTTTGTTATTCTTTAAAGCGCTATTAGTGCTACATTAAAATAACTCCGTTTAAAGTTTTGCCTCAAATTAAAGGTTTACTTTTCTACAGTTCAAAGAAAAAAAATGGCCAGTGATAAAAATCACCGGCCTTGCTTACCTCTGAAACCACAAGAAAAAAATTTTTGAGGCAATAGCGTATATATAACAAAATGAAATCTTGCTTTAAATGGGATAATAAATTTGGATGTTAAAGTTTCGGGCGAGCTTTAAATAAGATAGTATTGGAGTGGGTATTAACCTTGCTGGGTAGAACCCAAAAATAGTACATTTCTGTAATTATTATAATTTTTTTTATGCTTTTTCTAATTCTTTTTGAGCAGCGGCCATTAATTGGGCTTTTTTGCGGTTGTACCACCACTCAGGAGCGGTCTTTTTCATAAGTGTATCTATATTTCTCATTCCAAAAAGCTTCCACAAACCCTCTAGCTTTCCAGCAATACCGCTTTGCATGGCTCTTAAACTCATAGCAAACCCCGCTTCAATGTACTCCATGTGATGCCAGTATCCGGCAGGCATATATAAAGTATCGCCATGCTCTAATACAACTTCATACCCATTTGCCAGTTTTACAGCAGGAAAGTTTTCATAATCAAACTTGTCATAGTAATGAGCATAATTGGCCAGGCTTAATACTTCCCAGGGCTTTCGATACAATTTATATTGCTCCCCGTAAGGAAAAAGCAAAACTCTTTTTTTGCCAATAAATTGAGTGTGCAAAATATGGCTCATATCAATATCAAAATGTATATGGGTAATGCTGCCTTCGCCCCCTACAAACAACATGGGATATTTTTTTACAAACCCCTTCATCAACTCATCGGGCCAGGTAAAGTCTGAGGTAATCGCTGGAGCATGTTGAAAAATATTGAAAAGAAAAATGCGTAAATCCAATGGGCCGGCTTTCACTTTTTTAAGATAGTCGCCAAATTTCATATAGGCATCTGCCGTATTAATAGGTGTGTATGAATCGCTTTTTATATTGTTATAAACCCCTACTTCTTTATTGCCCACTACATCAATAAAATAATCCCAGTTCCACTTGTCATATGCAGGCCATTGCTTAGCAAGCCCTTTAATTACTATCGGCTTCTTTACATCGTAATATTGCTTTTTAAAGTCTTCGGCCGATATGGTTTCTACAGTATCTACGGGTTTTAACTGCATAGTTCATGCTATTTTTTAGATGGCAAAAGTAGGAATTATTCAATTTCATTTTCTTTAAAAAAACTAATAAATGTTAGTTTTGTAAAAGTTATATGGCAAAAATTAAATCAACAACTAACGGTTCTAAAAAAGAAGTAATTGCTCGCAAAGCGGCTGCACTCTTTAGGCAAAAGGGCTTTAATGCCAGCTCCATGCGTGAATTGGCTGTTGTATTGGGCGTAGAAGCGCCCAGCCTTTATAATCATATTGGAAGCAAGGTTGAGCTATTGCAACTTATCTGTTTTAAAATAGCTGATGCTTTTGCAGAGAATCTTAAAGTAATTGAACAATTAGACGCCCCCATTGAAACAAAGCTTGAAAAATTCATTCGCTTTCACATACACATTATCCAGGTTGAATTTGATGAAGTGTATGTAGCCAACCACGAATGGAAATTTTTACACGAGCCCTGGCTTACAGAGTTTTTAAACAGAAGAAAGCTGTACGAAGAAAAATTATTACAACTAATTAAAGAAGCTGCTGCTTCAAATGTTTTAAGAAATATTCATCCCCTGGCAGCCTCACTCACCATTTTATCGGCAGTAAGAGGCCTTGAATTTTGGCATAGAAATAAAGCAGGACTTTCTGCAAAAGAGTTGGAAGAAAATATGGTTGATCATTTATTAAAAGGATTAATTAAATAATATGGCAGTTCATTTTCATTCGTTAAAGATTAAAAACATTAAAAAAGAAACACTGGATTGTGTGTCTATCCATTTCGAAATTCCGGAGCATTTGGCTAATGAATTTTTGTACAAAGAAGGACAAAATATAACCATTAAAGCCTTAATAGATGGATCAGAAATTAGAAGAAGCTATTCCGTTTGCACTGCACCATACCAAAATGAAATAAAAGTGGTGGTTAAAGAAGTACCGGGAGGGCTGTTTTCGGCCTTTGCACAACATTTAAAAATAGGCGATGAGTTATCTGTTTTACCCCCTGTAGGAAAATTTAATGCTAAACTCAAAGAAGGCAAAGGAAATTATTTGGCAATTGCAGCGGGAAGCGGTATTACACCCATCATTTCAATTATCAAGCATACCCTACACTGTCAACCCAAAAGCAATTTTACATTGATTTATGGAAATAAAAGTCGCAACTCCATTATATTCTTTGAAGAATTAGAAGCTGTAAAAAATAAAAATATTGAGCACTTTAATTTCATCAATATTTTAAGCAGAGAAAAAACAGATGCTCCTATTAACTATGGCCGCATCAATAAAGATAAGTTGCAACACCTGCAGCAGTTGATTGACTTTAAAAACTTTGACAGTGCCTACCTATGCGGACCTGAGGAAATGATTTTTTCAGCATCTTCTTTTTTAGAAGAAGCAGGATTGGAAAAAAACAAAATTCATTTTGAACTATTTACTACTCCCGGCCTAACTGCTCAAAAAAAGCAGGAAGTTTCCACCAAAGAAAATTTTAATATTGGCCCGGTAAGTAATGTAACTGTGAAATTAGATGGGCGAAGTTTTGATTTTAATTTAAGCCAAAATGGCAATAGTATTTTAGATGCTGCTTTGCAGCAGGGAGCCGATTTACCTTATGCCTGCAAAGGTGGGGTTTGCTGTACCTGTCGGGCAAAATTAATTAGCGGGCAGGTAAGTATGGATGTTAATTATGCATTGGAACAAGAAGAAATAGAACAAGGATTTATCCTCACCTGCCAAAGCCACCCCCTTAGTGAAAAAGTAGTAATTGATTTTGATGTAAAGTAACGCCACGTAGTTCGAAACTCAACTTAACGTAAATAGAAAGCCCGGCACTAACCGGGCTTTCACCATCCATATAAAACCACACATCAATAACATCATCTACCCCAAACCCAACCTTGCTCACAAATAACCACAAAACAGGTATAATTCAAATAATCCATTCTAATTACTCTTTGGGGTTGACAAATAAATAAACATCCATTCAAAATTTTTGTTTACTTCATGTGTACTTAGTAAAAAATGATCTCTATGCATTTTAAACCTGAATAATGAAAGCAATATTTCTTTCGGCTCTATTATTGGTTGGAGCAAACAACTTCGCTCAAAAACTTACTGCCGATGAGCAACGTATTAAAAAAGTTTTTTTTGATTTTTTGTTGTTTTATAAAAAGAATGAAAAAAAATTCAACAGCTTTAAACTCTACTCCGGCAGTGGTAAAGAAAATAACCCACCCTACCGTATCAACTGGGATACTGGTGTACAACAATATTTTAATTACTTAAGAAAATATGTTCCATTTGTTGGCGAAGCTTATATAAAAGCCGAAACCGGGCATTTCAAAAATGCTGAACAAAACTTTAAGGAATATCCCGATGAAGAAATAGCAATGGGTTTTGATTATGACCGCTGGGCCGGTGGCCAGGAAAATATTGATTACACTTATAAATGGTACACATCCCCTGAAAATACATACCATGTAATTATTTCAGGCAATAAGGCTAAGCTTCGCATTGGTTCGCCAAAAGAAAAGGAAGGCGATACCCAATTTTGGTCGTTTGTTCCATTTGTAAAAGAAAGAGGGAAATGGAAAATGGCCGACAATATTTATCCCGAAGACGAATAAGTGGTTTATTACAAACCGCAAACTAACAATCATTAGTTTTTTATACTTTTGTAGTCTCAATTGCTATATAATGAACTTACAAAATTTAGAGGAGCATTTTCAATTAATTATTGATAAAGAAATAAAAATTGAACCCAAAGATTGGATGCCCGATGCATATCGCAAAACCAATCTGCGCCAGATAAGCCAACATGCACACAGCGAAATTGTAGGCATGCTGCCCGAAGGTAATTGGATTACCAGGGCACCTTCGCTAAAACGCAAAGCCATTTTAATTGCTAAAGTGCAAGATGAGGCAGGCCATGGTTTGTACTTATATTGTGCTGCAGAAACCCTGGGCATGAGCCGGGAGCAAATGATATCCGACCTCAATAGCGGAAAAGCAAAATATTCATCCATTTTTAATTACCCCACACTAACCTGGGCCGATATGGGNNATTTGTAAAGAAGAAAGTTTTCACCAACGGCAGGGGTTTGAAAGTTTGTTGGTGTTGAGCAAAGGCTCCGCCGAACAAAAAGCCATGTGCCAGGATGCTATCAATCGTTGGTGGTGGCCCAGTCTTATGATGTTTGGCCCCAAGGATAGCGAAAGCACTAACAGCGATCAAAGTATGAAATGGAAAATAAAAAGAAAAAGCAACGATGAGCTCCGTCAAAATTTTGTAGATATGATTGCAGAACAGGTAAAACTGCTGGGTATGACATTACCCGATCCCGATTTAAAATGGAACGAAACAAGTAAACATTACGATTTTGGAGAAATTAACTGGGACGAATTTTGGAATGTGGTGAAAGGACATGGACCCTGCAACAAACAACGGTTAGAAGCCCGCAATAAAGCACACGACGATGGCGCCTGGGTAAGAGAAGCAGCAGTGGCTTATGCGGAAAAACGAAAAATTCGAGAAACAAAAGCAGCATGACTTTCAATATTTTTCAATAAATAATTTAATACATCATGAGTTTCAATATTCAAAAATTTTACTACGGTGATATTCCGGAAGAAAAAACAGGAGCAGCTATTGTATCAAAACAAGATCATGCAGCCTGGCCTTTGTGGGAAGTTTTTATAAGAAGCAAACAAGGCCTCGACCACAAACATGCAGGAAGCCTGCATGCTACCGATGCAAAAATGGCTATTGAAAATGCCAGGGATGTTTATACCCGCAGGCAGGAAGGCATCAGCATTTGGGTGGTGGAAAGCAAATACATTCATGCCAGTAACCCCGATGAAGCAGAAAGTTTTTACGAACCGGCAGAAGATAAGGTTTACAGGCACCCTACTTTTTACGATTTGCCCGATGAAGTAAAGCACATGTGAGTTAATGTATAATTTTTAATGTATAATGTATAATTGAATGTTTCAAAATAAAATTGACTATTTACTTTTCCTGGCTGATTCAAATTTGATTCTTTCACAAAGAAATGCTGAGTGGTGCGGTCATGGCCCGGTACTGGAACAGGATATTGCCATCACCAATATTACCCTTGATTTATTGGGGCAAGCCCGAAATTTTTATCAATATGCTGCCACACTAATCAACCAATCAACTAATCAACCAACCAAACTTGTATCCGAAGACAGCCTTGCTTACTTAAGAACAGAAAGAGAATTTAAAAATCTTTTGTTGTGCGAATTGCCAAAGGGAGATTGGGCTCAATCTGTTTTAAAAATATTTTTCTTTGGCGTGTATGCCCAATTGTTATACCGGGAGTTAATGAAGAATGAAGATGAACAAATTGCTGCCATTGCCGAAAAGTCTTTAAAAGAAACCAACTACCATGTTCGATGGAGTGGCGAATGGGTAATAAGAATGGGAGATGGAACGGAAGAAAGTAACCAACGCCTAAAAAATGCATTGCAATACTTATGGCCTTTTACAGGCGAAATGTTTGTAGCAGCAGCATTTGAAATAAACAATGGAATAAATCTTTCGGCAATAAAAGAACAATGGCTACAACATGTTACAACTGTTTTTGAAGAAGCTACCATTTCAATGCCCGATATAAACGCAGCCATGCAAAGCGGCGGTAAACAGGGCATTCATACCGAACACATGGGATTTATTTTAGCAGAAATGCAATACCTGCAAAGAACATATCCTAATTCAGAATGGTAGTCCGGGTCGACACCGAAGGTCAGACCCCCGAAGATTAATTTCAGGTCGGCACCGATGCCCAGTCCCGAGAATAAATAAACAATGCAACAACAAACCATCCATATTAAGCAAGAAGAAAAAAAAATTTGGAACATTTTAGAAAATGTAACAGATCCCGAAGTGCCCGTACTTACCATTCTTGATTTAGGAATTGTAAGAAATGTAGCAATAAATAACAACGATGTTGAAATTTGCATTACACCCACTTACTCCGGTTGCCCGGCTATGGATATGATTGCCGCCAATATTCGTATGGAGTTGATGGCTGCAGGCTATGAAAATATTTTTATTAAAAACATTTTATCGCCTGCCTGGACTACCGACTGGATGAGCGAAGCAGGCAAACAAAAACTAAAAGCGTATGGCATAGCGCCTCCGTCGGATAAGCCGCAGGTTTGCAACAGCGGTTTGTTTGCTCCCAACGAAGCCATTCAATGCCCGCAATGCAATTCGTACCATACGCATCGCATCAGTGAGTTTGGTAGCACAGCCTGCAAAGCATTGTATCAGTGCGATAATTGCAAAGAGCCTTTTGATTATTTTAAGTGTCACTAATAATTTTTTTATATCCTTGTTTTACAAACGATATTTTTAGTAAAGCAAATTTGTTTGTTGTATTTTTCAGCTTATAACTTGAACTATTGCTATTATGGATATTATTCTTCAGTACCTGGAAGAAATTGGCCAGGTTTTATTTGCTTTTATAATTGGCGCCATCATTGGGCTCGAAAGGGAATTTAGGAGTAAGCCCGCCGGCTTTAGAACCATGATTTTAATTTGTGTTGGCTCCTGCCTTTATACCATTTTATCAAAAGAAGTAGGCGACGGCAGTGATGACCGCATTGCCAGCAATATTGTTACCGGCATTGGTTTTATTGGCGCCGGTGTAATTTTTAAAGAAGGCATTTCGGTGAATGGATTGACTACCGCTGCCTTAATTTGGATTACGGCAGCATTAGGGATGGCCATTGGCTACCACAACTATCCACTCACTATTGTGGTATCGGCCATGGTGGTAATTGTATTGTTTATATTAGAGCCGGTTCAGCGATTTATAGAGGGCCTGCATAAAGTAAAAGACTATCGCATTAAATCTTCAGACACATCCATGTTTTTCAAAACGGAATTTGAAAATTTTCTTATCAATAACGATTTAAAATTCCGATGCATGAAAATTTCAAAGGAAGAAAACCAGGCCTTATTTATTTATCGCATAAGTGCCGCCGACAGAAACTATGGCAATGTGGACAATTTCTTAATCTCTCATGGCTTGGTAATAGGATATACTTCATAAAAAATATTTGATTCATGAGCAACAGCATTCTTTTTAAGCAACAAAACAATATTGCTTTTATTTCACTCAACCGGCCAGACAAATTCAATGCTTTTAATCGGGAAATGGCATTGGAATTACAAAAAATTTTGGATGAATGTGCAATCAACGATTCCATACGGGCTGTAGCCATTACCGGTAGTGGAAAAGCCTTTTGTTCAGGCCAGGATATTAGTGAGCTTACCGGTGAAAATGCTATTGGTATTGATAAAATATTATCGGAGCATTATAATCCCATTGTAACCCGTATTCGGGCTTTGCAAAAGCCGGTGATAGCCGCTGTAAATGGCGTTGCTGCCGGCGCCGGTGCCAATATTGCTTTGTGTTGCGATATTGTAATGGCCACTGCTTCGGCAAGTTTTATNNCTGCCCCGATTAATTGGATTTCAAAAAGCATCGGCATTAATGATGCTCGGCGATAAAGTGTCGGCCGATGATGCAGAAAAAATGGGAATGGTTTATAAAGTTTTTCCGGATGATATTTTTGAACAGGAAACTTTAAAAATAGTTACTACCATTGCCAATATGCCAACCCTTGGATTGGCTTATACCAAACAAGCACTCAATCTTTCGCTTCAAAATAATTTTGAAACACAATTATTGCTCGAAGATGAGTTGCAAAGAAAAGCCGCTTCTACGGAAGATTACAACGAAGGCATCAACTCCTTCCTTGATAAAAGAAAACCCATTTTTACCGGAAAATAATTTTTTATGCAAGCCAATCAATTAGCCAACGATGTTGTAGCACACATGATGCAAAACGATTTATTCAGCCAATGGATGGGTATAAAAGTTTTGGAAATTAAAGAGGGTTACAGCAAAATTCAAATGACCGTAAGGCCCGAAATGATAAACGGTTTTGGCATTGTACATGGAGGCGTTGCGTTTTCCTTTGCCGACAGTTGTTTTGCATTTGCCTGCAACAACCGCAATGTTTTGTCGGTAGCATTGGACACCTCCATTAATTTTACCAAGCCGGTTCATGTAGGCGACACATTAACAGCAGAAGCTAAAGAGTTGCACAATGGCAAAAGCACCGGGCTGTATCATGTAACCATACAAAACCAAAAAGGCCATACGGTTGCTTTGTTCAAAGGCACATGTTTTAGAACAGATAAAACATTGATAAAATAAAAATAGCAATGTTGAAATCCTGCTTTAAATTTTTACATAAAAAATGATTTATCAATTCAACGATATTATACCTGTAATCCATCCCTCGGCTTTTATTCATCCGCAGGCTGCGGTAACCGGCAATGTTATTATTGGCAAAAATGTATATGTTGGACCGGGTGCTGCATTGCGGGGCGATTGGGGTCAAATAATTATTGAGGATGGTTGCAATGTGCAGGAAAACTGTACCATTCACATGTTTCCCGGTGTAACCGTTTTATTAAAAGAAGCGGCGCATATTGGTCATGGTGCCATTATTCATGGTGCTACTATTGGTAAAAATTGTTTAATTGGAATGAATGCAGTGATAATGGACAATGTGCTGCTGGGCGATGAATGCATTGTAGGCGCATTGAGTTTTATTAAGGCTGATGAACAGTTTGAAGCAAGAAGTTTAATAGTGGGCAATCCTGCAAAAAAAATAAAAGAAGTGAGCAACGAAATGACAGCCTGGAAAACCGAAGGCACCAAGCTATATCAACAACTTCCGGCAGAAATGTACTTCGGTTGGAAAGCTTGTGAACCGCTTCGGGAAATTCCGGAAGAAAGAAAAATAAATGCAGGGAGCTACAAAACCTGGAACCACAGCAAATAATTATTGCTTCCTTTTATCATGCCATAGTATCTTTTCTTCTTTCTTCATTGAATGAAAATCGGGCAAGCTCCCATCTCCTTTTCCGGTAATGCCACCATCGGGATGAGCAATCAACTTACAGTTAGCATCATATAAATCGCTAAAAAAATCGCAGCAAATTGCCGGAACATAATAAACTGTTTTATTTTGATAGCTATAGCTAATTATTTTTCTGGGCGGGTTTTGCACGTCTTCGTTTTCAAAGTTTTTTAAAAGAGAATCAATGCAGGCAGGCAAATCCGATTGGGCAAAACCATCATCGCTATTTTTATTAGCTTGTTCTTTTTGAACACAGCAGGCCGCTAATCCAATAAAAAACAAGATGGGTAGCAATTTCATAATTGTATAGTTTTAAATGCAAATTGAATAAATTTTTCTCAACTTTGCCGCAATGGAAAAATCAAATTTTGTTGATCAGATAAAAGTTTTTTGTAGAAGCGGGCATGGTGGCGCAGGCAGCAGGCATTTCTTAAGAAATAAATTAACCGCCAAAGGCGGCCCCGACGGTGGCGACGGCGGCCGTGGTGCTCATATTGTACTCAAAGGCAATGCACAGCTTTGGACCTTGCTGCATTTGCGTTATTATAAAAATGTATTGGCCGAAGATGGAGAAAATGGTAGTGCCAACAACTCTACCGGAAGAAATGGAAAAGATATTATTATAGAAGTTCCCTTGGGTACCATTGCCCGCAATGAAGAAACCGGCGAAAAAGAAGCAGAAATTTTACACGACGGGCAGGAAATTATTTGGATGAAAGGAGGACGTGGCGGATTGGGCAATAGCAATTTTAAAACTGCTACCAACCAGGCACCCACGTATGCTCAACCTGGTGAAGAAGGCGAAGAGGGTATAAAAATTTTAGAATTAAAAGTATTGGCCGATGTAGGTTTGGTGGGTTTCCCCAATGCCGGAAAATCAACATTACTAAGCAGCATTACTGCCGCAAAGCCAAAAATTGCCGACTACGCTTTTACCACCCTTACGCCACAATTGGGCATGGTGGAATACAGAGATGGAAAAAGTTTTTGTATGGCCGATCTGCCGGGAATTATTGAAGGTGCCGCCGAAGGCAAAGGGCTTGGCCACCGGTTTTTAAGGCATATAGAACGAAATTCCATTTTATTATTTTTAATACCGGCAGATAGTAAAGACCATAAAAAGGAATTTGAAATTTTAAGAAGTGAATTGGAGCAATACAATCCCGATATGCTGCAAAAAGATTTTGTAATTGCAATCAGCAAAAGCGATATGCTGGATGACGAATTAAAAGAAGCAATCAAAAAAGAATTGCCAAAAAAAATTCCACATATTTTCATTTCATCTGTAACCAACCAGGGTTTGCAAGAGTTGAAAGATTTATTATGGAATACCATGAATACTCCAACAGAGTAAAGTTTGTTTGGCATAATTCCGTAATTTGTAGGCAATGCAATCTTTATTGGCTGCTTGCAAATCCCTAATCATTCCTTACCATTCGTCTTTTATTGCTAAAAGATATTTGGCATCGCTGGCATTTCTGCTGGCTGGTATTATTTATATCAACTATTATATTGGTTTTCCTAGTTTCAATAGTGTTTATTATAAGTTTGGCTTTGATTACAGTTTATACACACTCTCTTTTGCCGGAGCCTATTTTCTGCAATATTTATTTTATGCCGACAAAACAGTTTTTACAAAAAAATGGTTTTTAATATTGCTGTTTGCCGCTCCTGCAATGTTTGCATTCAGAGTAAATTTAAATCCCATTTATTCTTTATGGATGCCCAAAGAACAGTACCTTATTGCATCTATAAAATATTTTGAACGGGCAGCCTGGCTCATTTTGCTGGTATTGCTGGTTTGGTGTTGCAATCAAAAAAAAGATATGCCTTTATATGGTTGTAAAAAAACAAACAACATGCGTTTATACATTGTAATGCTTGTACTAATGACGCCGGTTGTATTAATGGCTGCAATGCAACATTCATTTTCCATCATGTATCCAAAATTTATTTTTGAAGCAGGGCTTCATACCCAGAGTAGCATTTATAAAACAATATTATTTGAGCTTGGCTATAGCTTCGATTTTGTAAGCATAGAATTTTTCTTTAGGGGATTTTTAGTTTTAGCTTTTGCAAAATATGCAGGCATAAGAGCTATTATTCCTGCGGCTTGTTTTTATTGTTGCATTCATTTGGGCAAACCAATGCCCGAGGCCATCAGTAGCTTTTTTGGCGGCTTAGTACTGGGGTTTATAACCTATCACACCAAAAGTATTTGGGGTGGATTATTGGTACACCTGGGCATAGCGTGGACGATGGAATTGTTTGCATGTTTGATTCATCATTCTTCATAAAACCATTATTTTTACCGCCTACAAAAAAAGCTTGCAATGTTTAAAACTGTAATTGCCGGAATTGGCCACTATGTGCCCAAAAATGTTTTCACCAACAACGATTTAACCAGGTACATGGATACCAGCGATGAATGGATACAGGAGCGCACCGGAATTAAAGAACGCCGCTATGCCGACCGAACCGGCGAAACCACTACAACGATGGGTGTGGAAGCTGCAAAAATGGCCATTGAAAAAGCCGGCATTAGTAATAACGATATTGACTTTATCATTTTTGCTACCCTAAGCCCCGATTATTATTTTCCTGGATGTGGGGTGTTGCTGCAAAGAGCCATGAAGATGAACGAAGTGGGCGCTTTGGATATTCGCAACCAATGCAGCGGTTTCGTGTATGCTTTATCGGTAGCCGACCAGTTTATTAAAACAGGCACGTATAAAAACATACTGCTGGTATGCAGTGAAAAACATTCTTTTGGCTTGGATTTTAGCACCCGTGGCAGAAACGTATCTGTAATTTTTGGTGATGGCGCTGCGGCTTGCGTTTTACAGCCAACACAAGAAGAAGGCCGTGGAGTGCTAAGCACCCATTTACATAGCGATGGCGAAAGCGCAGAAATATTAGCCATGTTTAATCCGGGCACACATGCCAACCATTGGCTGGAACAAAAGGTAGCCAATTTTGATGACGCTGAAATGGGTGAGATGTTTATGAGCCATCAAATGATTGACAATGCTCAAAACTTCCCCAACATGGACGGGCCTACTGTATTTAAAAAAGCAGTAGTAAAATTTCCAGAAGTAATTATGGAAGCATTGGAAAAAAACGGATACAAACCATCCGACCTTAATTTGTTAATTCCACACCAGGCCAACCTGCGCATTGCACAATTTGTTCAACAAAAACTGCAATTAAAAGATGAGCAGGTTTACAATAATATTGAACGCTTTGGAAATACCACCGCCGCCAGTATTCCTATTGCATTAAGCGAAGCTAGCGAATTGGGCAAAATAAAAAAAGGCGATTTGGTTTGCATGGCTGCTTTTGGCAGCGGCTTTACCTGGGGCAGTGCATTGATGAGGTGGTAAAGCATTATTTTCGCAATACATGCAGCGCAAATTTCTTTTCTTATACAATCCCATTTCGGGTACCAAAAATAAAGAACAGCTTTTACAGGCCATTCATAAAAAATGCGCTGCCCAAAATGCTGTATATGAAATTGCCACTACCAACGCCGAGGGAAATTATTTTTTTCTAAAAGATAAAATTGTACAAGAAAGCATTACCGATATTATTGTTTGCGGCGGCGATGGCACCGTTAACCAGGTAGTTGCGGCAATACTGAATATGGATGTAAACATTGGCATAGTGCCCATGGGTTCCGGCAATGGGCTTGCTTTAGCGGCAGGAATTCCCAAATCGGTTGCCAAAGCACTGAATATTATTTTTGAAGGCCGGCCGGTACAAACCGATGCGTTTTATATTAACCAGCATTTTAGTTGCATGCTTTGCGGCCTTGGATTTGATGCTAAAGTGGCACATGAATTTGCAAAACAAAAAAAGCGTGGACTGGCTACTTATGCAAAACAAACTTTGAAAAATTTTTTTACGGCAAGCCCTTACCCTTTTATAATTGATATAGCTAACCAACAAATAAAAACCCAGGCTTTTTTTATCAGCCTTGCCAATAGCAATCAATTTGGCAATAATGTTACCATTGCTCCAAGGGCAAGTATAAGCGATGGATTAATTGATGTAGTGATTGTAGAAAAAATGAGCAAATTAAAAATGCTGTTTGCTTTGCTTAAGCAAATAAAACTCGGGCAAATTACTCCCTCAGAAAAAAAATTTAAAACAAAAGAAATTCTTTATTTCCAGGTAAAACAGCTTAGCATACAAAACCCTTTGCTGGCACCCTTGCATATTGATGGCGACCCGGCAGAAACGGCAAAACAATTTGAAATAAAAATGGTGGAAAAAGCTTTCAAGCTATTGCAGCCTTAGTTTTGCAGCATTTTTAAAATAGTATCTATCGCCACACGATTGTTGCTATTGTTTAAAGATTTTATTACATCTTTTTTCTCCCTGGCCGACAAGTGAAAGTTGAGCGCAGCAGCCGACTCTCTTTTTTCGGGATGGTAGTTTAAAGAAATTTTTCTCAGCTTAAGGCTATTGGCTTTATCAAAATAATTAAACTGCTCGGTTTGATTATAGTATTGCAAATAAAACCAATTGTGCTGCAACATAGTGGCCGGTGTTACCATCACATCTGTAATTCCGGCAATATCACCTTCGTTTTCCCACTCATTGTCCAGCCGGTCTCTTAACTGTACTATCAATACAGCAGAAGTATTTTGTGCTATCCAATCTCTAAAATTATCAATAAAACGCAAAGAAGTTTCCATGCCAATATTATCTCTTAAGCCGGCGTCCATTACATCTATTACAGGTTTGCTGGGCAGCCACACATTGGGCAACACATAAGGGAAAGTGGCATTCATTCGCATAGCAGTGAGTACTCTCAAGTTTTGAGGTTGCTGCTCTTTAAACAGCAACGAAAAGTCAACCGCATCTGGGTTTATAGTAGTGTCGCTTTGAAACATAGTAGGCTTCATCATAAAACTCATGGGCTGTGTGTTCATAATTAGTTTTCTGCCATCGGCTTTTATTACCGAATTAAAAATGATTAATGGAATAGATGCGGAGTACTCATCTTTAGCCAGGTCCTTTAATTGAATGTTTAAAATACCTCTTGTATTATCGCTCAGCTTTTTTTCAAAGGCGTAACCACGGTCTTTTATATAGCGTTGATTGCCCACTTCAAATTTTTGTACCGGTGCAAAAATGTCTCTAGCCATCATGGACGTAAATACAGGATTGAGCAGGTCTTTAGTGATGTTGGCGGTAAATTTTTCATCGTACAACTTTACGGTGCTATCTTTTAAAGCATATCGGTATAGCTCCCTGTAATAGGTTGCGGCAAGCATACCACCACTGGCACCGCTTATTAAAAAACTATGTTTTGTAAATTCGTTATGGGAAAGGCTATCTAATTTTTGCAAGGCACTCATTACAAACGCTGCGCTGCGCAATCCTCCGCCACTCACATTCACAAAAATCATTACCGGCTTTTCTTCTGCATGTTTTTGTTTCCAATTATTGAGCACCTGCAGCATATTGGCTTTATCTTTTTCAATTTTATCTATGCTGCATGTTTGTAACAAATTCTCTTTTGAATAGGCCGGCCTTCGTGCAGCATTAGAATAATTGAGTCCATAAGCTTTGTTTCTTGGGTCTATAATATCGTTCTGATACAAATAATTAAATAATAGTAGCAATACAATTGCAAAAGGCAGGCTCCAGCTTTGTAAAAAATAAGAAAGGGCACCTATAACCGCAATCAAAATAGAAAAGAAAACCAAAATGCTGGCTGCCGCAGGCATTTCAAAAATTCTTTTCTCCAAAAAAAAGCCCACTATCATTAGAAACATAAAAGCGAGTAAAATGCAAAGCATTGCTGCCAAATGATGGCGGGAAAAAATTTTATCTAAAAAATCTCTGCGGTAATGTCCCACACTTCTTGCTTTACGTAATGCAAAACGTGCCGTTAAATAATAATTCACCTTTAATCCAAATTCGTCTAATATAAATCGTTTGCCGGTAAAAGTTTTATTGAACAATTCGGGATTGCCAATAATAGTCGTCATAGTACGATCAATAGTTTTAGCCGCCCGGAAAAAATATAGAAAAGACAATAGGATGAGTACGGCTATGCCTAAAACAACTCCTGCAATAATGCTCAATATTTGCCCCGCATTCATCAGTTCTTTATAATCATCAAACCTATAAAGTTTGAAAAAATAAAAAAGCATAAACAACAAGGGAAAAATAAAATTGTTGATGCAATATTTTAAAAAAGGATTACCGGCGGTTGCTAAAAATAAAAAGCGTTTACTGTGCAATATAAAGGTGGTAATGTTCCAGCTCATTATAAATACACCCCAGGCCATGCCTGTAATAAATGCCCCCAGCATATTTACAGAGCCTAAATATTCCGGTGCAAAAAACAATGCATCGGCTCCAAAGTTTTTCATAAAGCCACTGTTGATGGTACTACCCAGTATATACCAAAACAACAGCAACACCTGGTATTTTCTAAAATGCAGGAGAAAAAGTTGAACCGGAAAAAAATAAAAAATATTCTTGAATAGTAATTTCATATAAGCACTGTGCTTTAAAATTACTATAAAAACAGCTAACTAAATTTTTTTGTATTAGTACTATTTATCTATCTGCCCACCCTGAATTTGCTTTTTTAAAAATACAAACAACCCCGTAATAGTTAAAACAATTAGCATGGCCACCAATTGATGCGATACTCCCAACCAAACCATTTTTTGTTTATCGGTAGAATTAATCACCGTTAAAATACCCAACAATACCTGCAACAAAAACAGCGAGAGTAATAATTTATTTAAACTGTTGAAAAGTTTGTTGCCTTTCACTTTAAATGCATTGATACTATAAAATATTACCAACAACAAAAGCAGGTAAGCTAAACCCCTATGTACAAAATGAATCATGATGGTATTATTCAGCAGGTTATTGGCCAATGAGCCTTCGGCAAACATATATTCAGGAAAATATTTTCCATTTATACTTGGCCAGGTGGGTGCCACAGAAGCTGCTTTTAGGCCGGCCATAAAGCCTCCGTAAACCAATTGAAAAAACAACAATATACTCAACAGAGTTAGTTTATTTTTTAATGCCGGCGAAAAAATTTTTTGCTGCATAGATGGCAGTAAGTTAAATGCAAACCAGGCCGTATATACCAATAATACAATAGCAGCAATTAAATGAGTAGTTAGCTCTACATGACCCACATAATATTTTTCGGGCACCAATCCGCTTTTAACCATTATCCATCCTACCAAACCCTGTAAAGCTCCTAATACAAATAAAACGGCCATTGGCTTTACCATACTTTTATCAAATTTTTTTCGGGCAATAAAATAAACAAAGCCTATTAAAAAAACTACTCCCAAAAGTCTTGCCCACACTCGGTGAAACCATTCCCAGAAAAAAATAAATTTAAAATCGCTCAATGAAAAATGTTGGTGTACATATTTAAACTGATCGGTATTTCTNNCCGGTAATGGGCTTCCATTCTGTAATACTCAACCCCGATTCGGTAAGCCTTGTGATGCCACCCAATACCACTTGAATTATTATCATCCCCACACCAAGGAGAAGCCAATATGCTACCTGCTTTCTGTTTTGCTGCAATGCCAGTTCTTTCATAAGCTGCAAAGTTAACTACCCATGTTTTAATTATTTTACATTTCAAAAAAAGCATTGCTATCATTTACAGCAATGGTATAAAATATTTTTCACAGATATTTGCAAGCCATGTTGCAGCCCTATTTATATGCCAATAAAATAGAGGCCGGTATTGATGAAGCCGGCAGGGGCTGCTATGCCGGGCCCGTAGTTGCTGCAGCCGTTATATTGCCTGCCCATTTTCATCATCCTTTATTAAACGATAGCAAGAAACTTAAAAAAGAACAAAGAGACTTGCTTCGGCCCATTATTGAAAAAGAAAGCATTTGCTGGGCTGTAGCTATGATTGACCATGAAGAAATAGACCGCATCAATATATTGCAGGCTACCTATTTGGCCATGCATCGCTGTGTAGAAAACTTAACAACGCAGCCCAATCATTTATTGATTGATGGCAATCGTTTTAAGCCGTATAAAAAAATAAATTACAATTGTATTATAAAAGGCGATGGTATTTATGCTTCTATTGCCGCTGCAAGTGTATTGGCAAAAACGCACCGGGATGCATACATGCTGCAACTGCACCAGGAATTTCCGCAATACGATTGGATAAACAACAAAGGCTATGGCACTGCCTCGCATCGTGCAGCCATTGAAAAACATGGCCTTTGTAAATACCATCGAAAAAGTTTTTCCATAGTTCCCCGCCAGTTTTCATTGATTAGTTAAGTATACGTATAAAAATTTTAATGGCCGTTAAACTTTAATTATCAGCCCGGGTCTTTTATATACAACGGCCGAAAACTATTACGAAAACATTAAAAAATTACTACAATGAAATTCACAAAATTTTTAACAGCTTTTACTATTATGATAACAATTGCGTTTGCATCCAATGCACAGGCAGGTAATCATCGTAGCGATTATAAAAAAATTAAGCAGGGTGTAAAAAGCGGAGAGCTTACCAAAAAGGAAACATACAATTTAGCAAAGCAGCAACATGCAATAAGAAAAGATGTTCGCCAGGCAAAGGCCGATGGTGTAATTACCTGTAACGAAAGAAAAGACATTCGTAAAGACAAGTTAAAAGCCGATGCCAATATCTATCGCAAAAAACATAATGGCAGAGACAGAAACTAAGATCAGTTTGTTGTTTTATTGATATAAGAGCGGCCGGATTATTCTCCGGCCGTTCTGTTCTTAAAAATGAAATGATAAAATATCTGAAAAAATTCTGCTCAAATTGACAACTCATTAAAACTATTCTTCCCATTGCCCAAGGCCTTCTCTTATAATTGTCCAATCGCTACCGGTGCAGTCCACTACAGTACTTGGCACCATACCGCCAATACCACCATCAATTACAAAGTCAACCTGCTGTCCTAATTTTTCATAAATAATATCGGGGTCGGTATATTCTTCCACCATTTCACCGGGTAAAGAGGCGCTAAGTAAAGGATGATCAAGAGCATCTAAAATATGTCGGCATATTTCGTTATCGGGCACCCGTAAACCAATAGTGCTTTTTTTGTTTTGCAAAATTTTGGGCACCTGCTTACTTGCCGGTAAAATAAAAGTAAAAGGCCCGGGCAAATAATGTTTCAGCATACGGTAAAGGGGTGTATCAATACTTTTGGTATAATCGCTCAGGTGGCTAAGGTCTCGGCAAATAAAACTCAGTTGTGCTTTTGCAGGATCTACATTTTTTATTTTACAAATTCTTTCCACTGCCTTTGGTTGAAATATATCGCAGCCAAGCCCGTAAATAGTATCGGTAGGATAAGCCACTATACCACCATCCAACAGGCATTCGGCCACCTGTTTAATTAGCCTGGGCTGTGGATTATCGGGATGAATATGTAAGATCATCACACAATTTAAAGAATATAAGGCATTACCCAAATGAAGGCCTTTTGTGTACAAACAAATTATACCGTAAAGCTTATTCCAATATCAACGCTAAAGCCCTACTTTTGCAGCGTTTTAATAAAACCAAAACATTATACTATGTCGCTCATAACAGTAGGCACTATGGCCTTTGATGCCATTGAAACTCCTTTTGGAAAAGTAGATAAAATAGTAGGTGGCTCTGCCACTTATGTAGCTTATGCTGCCAGCAATTTTGTAACACCGGTTCAGCAAGTATCAATAGTTGGATACGATTTTCCCGAGGATGAAATGACTGAATTAAAAAAACGTGGAGTGCAAACCGAAGGGGTGGAAATAGTGCCCGATAAAAAATCTTTTTTCTGGAGTGGTAAATACCATCTCGATATGAACAGCAGGGATACGCTGGTAACCGACTTAAATGTATTGGCCGATTTTGATCCTAAAATTCCGGAAAGCTACCAGGGTGCAGAATTTTTAATGCTTGGCAACCTGATGCCTAAGTTGCAAATGAGTGTGATTGACCAATTAAAAATCAGGCCTAAGTTAATTGTAATGGACACCATGAACTTTTGGATGGACATTGCCATGGATGATTTGAAAGCCGTATTGAAAAAAGTAGATGTGCTTTTGGTAAACGATGCAGAAGCCAGGCAATTGAGCGAAGAAGTATCAATAGTAAAAGCCGCTAAAAAAATTATGGCGATGGGTCCGCAATTTTTGATTATTAAAAAAGGAGAGCATGGCGCTCTTTTATTTCATGAAAACAGCGTTTTCTTTGCACCGGCCTTGCCTTTGGAAGAAGTGTTTGACCCAACGGGAGCCGGAGATACTTTTGCAGGCGGCTTTATTGGCTATTTAGCAAAAACAAAAGACATTAGTTTTGAAAACATGAAAACGGCTATTATTGTAGGTTCGGCAATGGCAAGTTTTTGTGTAGAAAAATTTGGCCCCGATCGCATGAAAGAAATTTCTAAAGAAGATATTGACGAACGCCTTAGCCAATTTGTTCAATTGGTAAATTTTGATATTGACTTAGTTTAATTAAGATGCTCGAAATTCTAATTCTTGTTTTTTTGGTTATTAATGTAGGAAATAAAGCCAGGCGAAAAGGGCTCAATGTTTTGAGGTGGAGAGTACTTACGGTATTAGCCTGGATTGTAGCCGAAATGCTTGGCTTGTTCATAGGAATTATGCTTGTGGGTAAAGATGACCTGGTTAAGCTAATGATGATTGGAATAGTAAGTGCCTTTGGAGGCTACCTTTTAATTAAATATAATTTAGATAAGCATCCCGATATTGATGATGACATCAATAATATTGGCCGCTAAAAAAATACTCTGGTTACCAAATGGTAACCTTTTTTTTGCCTGCTTGTGTAATTCATATCAGCCCTGCATCCACTCATTAAACAACTACTGATATGAAACCTATTCAACTTACCATTCCCACACCCTGCCACGAAAGCTGGGATAAAATGACTCCAAAAGATCAAGGCAGGCATTGTACATCCTGTGCAAAAGTGGTGGTAGATTTTAGTGCCATGAGTGATGCACAAATGATTCAATACTTCGAAAATTTAAAAACCGAAAATGTTTGTGGCCGGGTTTATACCAATCAACTTAACCGAACCATTGCAGCAGAAACAGTAGCGCAGCCACGCAAACAGTTTGCCTGGTATTGGCAAATAGCTGCCGCATTTTCCATATTCTTTTTTAAAAGCCAGGCAGTAAAAGCACAAGGCAAAATTGCCCTGGCAGACACTAGCAAAAAAATAAAAGAAATAAATGATATCCCTATAATGCTAGGTGGCATTAGAAGAGTATATCCCAATAATGTAACTCAATTACCCGCTAAGCTCACGCAGATTTTTATTACAGATGAAAATAAAAATACCGTGCCTTTTGCAAGCGTACAATTGCTACCGGATGGAAAATGGATGGTAGCTGATAGTACAGGAAAATTTAATCTTGATAAAAACCATACCATAGAAAGGGTTAAAGTTTCAGCAGTTGGTTTTGAAGAAAAAATCTTTGAGCTGCGTGTATTGGAAAGCAATCATATTATTCTAAAACAATTGCCTGCACTGATGGGCGAAGTAGTGGTAGCCTGTAATACATTGGACAGAATAATAAAAGTAGGAACTATAAATGTAAGTAGGGTTGAAAAAATTGAACAAAAGGAAACAGTTCCGCTTATTGCAAACAAGCATAGCACAAGTGATATTTCTATTTTCCCCAACCCGGCAGCAAAAGGCCAGTTTGTTACCATACAGGTTGCAAGCAAACAGCCCGCTGAGTTTTTGTTATTGATTAACGATGCACAGGGCAAAACCATGTTGCAACAAAATATAAATGTGGTTTCAAAAACGCAGCCATTAAAATTTAAAATTCCAACAGGTTGGTCAAGCGGACAATATTTTGTGAGCCTCCGTTCTGCAAAAACTGAAACTTTGCAAACAGCTAGTTTGCTTGTTTTATAAATTTTTTATTATTGTCCGACTAATTTGGGCTAAAGCCCACTGGGAGNNTATGGGCTTTAGCCCAATTTGAAATTTTTTAGTAGTAGGTTTTTTGTAATAGTGTTTTTCTATTGGCAGGCACCTTTTTTTGGGGGTCTGCCATTTTTATTTTATTCCTTCTTTTATCTGTTTGCCATAATTGAATAAGTAATCAAAAATATCATAATAAGCATTGCTTAATTTTTTACTGTTAAGATCTGTATTGGTAAAAAGAATAACTGCTACATCTTTTGAAAGGTTAGTGAGCATTTCTGTTTTTATTCCAGGGTCCGAACCTCCATGCCCTATCAGTTTGCCACTATACTTTGTACGCCAAAACAAACATTCATTCTTTTTTAAAAGGTCAAGATTATCCGGTTTATTATCCGCACTAAATTGAAATTGTTGCATAGCATTTACTGACTCCTTTTTTAATATTCTATTTTTATCAAACACCCCATCATTTAACAATGCAATAAAAAATTTACTCAACTCTTCCACTGATGTACGCAAGCCGCCATCGGGGTAAGTAGTTATTTCGTACCAGGGTATGGTAACTAAACTATCTTCTTTGTATTGATATAAGCGAGCATGCCGGGCAGTATCTATTTCCGACAAAAACCAACCCGATTGTTTCATGCCAAGCGGTTTAAAAATATTTTCCCTGCAGTATTCATTTAACTTTTTACCCGATTGTACTTCTACAATATAGCCGGCCAGTGCTGCGGCAATATTTGAATATTCCCAATATTTGCCCGGCTTTGCATTGTAAAAATTACTGTCGGTATAATAAAGTCCACCCGCAACAAAATAATTTCTTAGAAATTTACCGAGTGGCATAGCGGAGGCTCCGTTGAAATTATATACACTGTCTCCATAAAAAGGATGCCTGTCTGCTATACCGGAACTATGAGTAGCAATATTTCTAAGTGTAATTTTCTCAAATGGAAAATATGGATTTACTACTGAAAACGGCAGGTAGTTGTTTATATCTTCATCCAATGATAGTAATTTTTTTTCTGCAAGTTGCAAAAGACATACCCCTGTAAACGTTTTTGTAATGGAGCCAATATTCATAATAGTGCCGGGAGTAAATAGTTTTTTATTGGCAACATCGGCATAGCCAAACCCTTTAATCCATTGCAGCTTTTTATTTACAATAATAGCTGCCGCCAAACCGGCTAAGCCGGAATTTTTCATTTGCATGCTTATAAAACTGTCAACAGCTAATGTGCTTTGTTGTGCATTGGTTTTACCCGGAGCTGTAAATAGTAATGTTAAAATAACAGGAAAAATAAACCTGGGAAGTGAGTATGCCATCTTTTAATGTATTTTAAGTTTCTATCCGTAAAATTAAATATGGGTTAGCTTGTAAATTCACGAATATTTGTATTAAAACGCCGAAATTATTTATACTAAACAATTAAAACACACATTTGATGCAAGCTATAGATGCTATTGATAAAAAGATTTTAAGTCGCCTACAAAAGAATAATCTTATAAGTGCGGCAGAGCTGGGCAAATCATTTAATTTAAGCACAAGTGCCGTACAACGAAGAATTAACCGGCTAAGAGAAGAAAAAATTATAGAAGCGGATATTTCTATTGTTTCGCAGGCTGTTGTTAGTAAAGCTGTTACCTGTATTGTAGAAATAAGTTTGCAATTAGGTAATATGCAAATAGTGGAAGAATTTAAAACTATGCTTTGCAATTGCAATGAAGTAATGCAAAGTTTTTACGTGGCCGGGGTGTACGATTTTATTGTAATTATTAGTGTTGAAGACATGTCAACGTACGATACATTTGCCCGTACCTATTTTATGGATAATGCTCATGTAAAACAATTTTGTACGCATGTGGTATTGCAAAAAACAAAACTTGACTATAGCGTTGCTGTTTAAATAAAAAGGATGGTTGTTCCCAAAATAAAAAAAAGCCTCCTTATCCGGAGGCATTAATACAAAATTATTTACCTAATAATTTTTTGAATTTTTATTTTACGCATTAATCTTTAATTCCTTCCAATGCAAAAAAGAAAGCAAATTCTCTTGCCCTGTCCCAAAGCGATTTAAATCGGCCGCTGGCACCGCCATGGCCCACTTCCATATCGGTATGCAGTAAAATATGATTGCTGTCGGTTTTCATTTCCCTTAAACGAGCCACCCATTTAGCGGGTTCAAAATATTGTACCTGGCTATCGTGCAGGCCGGTTGTTACCAGCATATTGGGATAAGCCTGTTTTTTTACATTGTCGTAAGGACTGTACGATTTCATGTAGTGGTAACTTTCTTTATTGGCCGGGTTGCCCCACTCGTCGTACTCATTGGTGGTGAGTGGAATGGTTGGGTCGCTCATGGTAGTTAGCACATCTACAAAAGGAACTTGTGCCACTACTCCCTTCCACAAATCGGGGCGCATATTTACAATGGCACCCATCAATAAACCGCCGGCACTGCCCCCCATGGTATATAAATGTTCTTTTGTAGTGAATTTATTTTCTATTAAAAACTCTGCACAACTTATAAAATCTGTAAACGTATTTTTCTTCTTAAACATTTTTCCATCTTCGTACCAATACCTGCCCATTTCCTGGCCGCCACGTATGTGTGCAATTGCGTAAGCAAAGCCTCTGTCTAATAGGCTGATGCGGCCAATGCTAAAACTAGCGTCCATACTTGATCCATAGCTTCCATATCCATAAAGCAATAAAGGCATAGAGCCATCTTTTTTAAATCCTTTTTTATACACAATCGAGATAGGTACGCTTGTACCATCACTTGCTTTAGCGTACAGTCTTTCGGTGGTATAATCGGCTGCACTGTAACCGCCTACTACTTCCAGTTGTTTTAAAAGTTTCTTTTCTTTTGTTTGCATATTATAATCGTACTGTGTACCCGGTGTGGTTAACGATGTATAATAATAACGTAGCGTTTCGGTATTGTATTCCGGCGTACCACTTGCATAAGCAGCATAAGTAGGTTCTCCAAAATCAATGTAGTGCGATTGATTGTTTGCTGTTTGTATTATATGAATTTGTGTAAGCCCGTTTTTCCTCTCTGATACTGCTATAAAATTTTTAAAAACATCAAAGCCCTCTATCAAAATTGAGTCGTTGTGAGGAATATAATCCACCCATGCGCTGGTATCTGTTTTGGTTTCGGGGCAGGTTACTACTTTAAAATTTCGTGCATTTTTATTTGTACGGATGTAAAACTTATCGCCGGCATGGTCTATATCATACTTAACATCTTTTATTCTGGGTTGAAAAATTTGAAACGCAGCAGTAGGTTGGTCGGCAGCTAAATATCTTACTTCGGTGGTAAGCGTGGCCGAAGAATAAATTAAGATATACTTATCCGATTTTGTTTTGCCTACACCAATATAGTTGGTGGGGTCTTTTTCTTCGTACACCACTACATCGGTAGTTTGATCGGTTCCCAATACATGACGTTTTATTTTTTCGGATAAAAGTGTAACCGGATTTTTAGACGTATAAAAAATGGTTTTGTTATCGGCTGCCCACACAGCGTCTGCTTCGGTACCTGTAATAGCGTCTTTATAAATTTCTCCCGTTTCTAGGTTTTTAATATAAATAACATATTGCCGGCGACTAACGGTATCTACACCAAAAGCCAATAATTTATTATCGGGGCTTACTGATGTACCGGATACAGAAAAGTAAGAATGGCCTTCGGCCATGGCGTTTACATCCAGCATTACTTCTTCTTTTGCATCCAACGAACCTTTTTTGCGACAAAGTACATAGTAGTCTTTTCCTTTAACTACACGGTTGTAATAGTAATAGCCATTTTTTAAATATGGAACCGATTCGTCATCTTCTTTTATACGGCCCTTCATTTCATTGTACAGCTTTTCCTGCAGGCCTTTGGTGCCGGCCATCATGGTATCGTAATACTTATTCTCTGCTTCTAAATATTTTACCACATTGTTACTGTCGGGGCCTTTTTTAAAATAGTCGTTCATCCAATAATAAGGATCGGAACGTATGTCGCCATGAGCCGTAAGGTCTTTTGCTTTTTTTTCTGCAATGGGTGCTGCCACATTGGGCCATTCATAAGCTTCTCTTTTCATATTAATTGACGAATTGCTATTGCAAGAAAATATGCCTGCTAAAGCAAGCGTACATGCAGTGGCATAGAAAAATTTTTTTGGTAGAAATTTTACTGGTTGCATCTTTATAGATTGTATTTAAATTAAAAAGAATTGTCTTTTACTTTTAATGCAAAAAAAATAAAATTCTCAATCCAGAGAAGGTTTATCTTTTTCTTGCTACCACTACCACATGTTTAAACTTTTTGGTTTTACCCTGCAGGTTAAACACTTCTGTATATAGCACATACATGCCAATTGGTAATCTTTCTAATTTGTCGCTAAGGCCATCCCAGCGGAAATAACCCTTGGTTCCCATTAAGGCATTGCGTTGTAAGTACCGTACTCGCCTACCCGCTGCATCAAAAATGGTCATATTGGCCACATAACCCGCTTCGGGGAAATTGTAATCAATGGTTAAAAAATCATCCAGGCCATCATTATCCGGGCTAATAATTTCAGGACTTACTTTAATGGTTCCCTGTACGCCGGCTTCGGCCATGTACTGAGAGTTTTTGTAAGTGGGCGTACCATAGCCTACGCTGGAAGCTGCACTATGCCAGTTGGCAGCCTGCTCATCTGCAGGAGTAGATGGATTATCAACTGTAGTATCGCTGTAATTAATTCTTTCTAATGAAATATTTTCAACATTGCTAATGAGCGGAAAATGCCAATCGTCTTTGTAACGAATTTCATCAATAACACTGCTATCTGCCTTGCAAAGAATTACAAATCCTTTATCATTTGGATAAGAAGGCATACTTGAAACTGTAATAAAAGCCGAAGGATCCTGTGCCACAAAATCTCTTTGTACAATTGCCGGATTTTCGGTTAACACTATAAAGGTTTGTGGTTGTATAAACCTGCTTGTAGTGCTTATTTGTTTTAGGCTTCCTATTTGTCCCGAAGTACTACTGCGATTGGCAATATAAATTGTTTTTAAATCAATCACTTTATTGCTCCTATTGTAAATTTCTACATAATCTACTCCTTCGGGCTCTGCATTAATAGAAGGTTTGGGATCGAATAAAATTTCGTTTACAATTAAATCGTATTTAGCTACGGGCTCTGCAATAAAAAGTTGTGCTGTATTGTTACCGGCAATTATATTGCCTTTACAATCGGTAATTGCATTCACAGTAAGAGTATATGCGATGCCTGTTTGTAATGCGGTTGCCAGTACTATTTCTACTGTGTTGAATACTGGCGCAATGGTTTGTGCCGAAGCAATTCCAATACCATTGCTGATGTTATAATTGGCGATGGTTGCTGCACTCAAACTGTCTAAAGATTCGTCGAACAACAGGCTAATATGTGTGGCATCAATAACCGTTGCACTTAACAGTTTAGGGCCTGTTGCATCGGCGGTGCCTCCATTTATTGAGTTTACAATTCCGGGGGTTCCTCCATTTGCATTTACACTGGCACGCCAGTTTTCGGCACCACTGCAAGGGCTTTGGGTGTTAATCATTTCCAATGTCCAGCCGCCATCTTGCTTTGCAGCATCGGCATACCAACTCAGGTTATAATTTACGGCATGTATAACAGCCCCTGCCTGGTTAACCAGGGTTAGCAGTTCGCCGGTATTGTTTAAAGAAGGAAAACTGGAAACCACAATGGTGGTTCCGTAAGCTGATAATTCTGTAGCCGATGTGCTTGAACATAGAATAGCATAAGCACCGGGAGCTAATGTAAAGTTAGGCATGGGGCCACTTTGGCCGGTAGCATCTTTCAATCGCCAGCCCTGGAGGTTAATGGGATGTGTGGTAGTGTTTTTTAATTCTACCCATTCCCTTTCGGGTAAACCAACAGCCGGTGTTTCATCGGCCATTATTTCGTCAATCACTACATCGTATTTAACAGGGTTGTATGGTGGAAAATAGGTGAAAGTAGTGCTGCCATTAATAATTGCATTGCCGGCAATATCTGCAACAGCATTAATGGTAATAGTGCATAAAGTAGATGCCGGAAAATTGGAGGCAAAACTTAAATGCACCAATGCAGGGTTGGTTAAATCCAATGCTGCTGTTGCAGCTCCTCCTACTCCATTGTTTACCGTATAGTTGGCGGCATTGTTTGCTGTGGCAGCACTCAATGCTTCATTAAAGAGCACATCTAATGTATTAGCTGATGTAACGGTTGCAGATACAATGCCGGGTGGTGTTACATCGGGAACATAATCTTGTACTTCGAAATCGTCGAAAAAATGTCGTTGAAAAAAGCTGGCTGTACTTTGCCTTATCCAAATTCCAAAAAAAGATGAAGTAGTATAAGTAGCATCGGTAACTACGCCTTCGGAAGTATAACTTGCTCCTGTTCCGCTTAAATCTCTTAACAATGTAAATTGATTGGCAGCATTGCGAATAACCCTCAGTTTTATAAGATTGTTGCTACCGTTGGTGGTACCGTTAATACCATCAATAATTTTTACAGCAGGTACGCCGGCATCTTTTCTATACAAACTAATTTCATCATCGGTGTTTCCAATGCGAACAAAATAACCTGTGGTAGCGGCTTGTGTAAGGTCGGCTGCCGAAGCAGTTAAATACACATCGGCATAGTTGGCGCTGGAAGTATTGAAACTAAGTTGGCAATAAAAATCCCATTGTGCTGCGGTGGCTTTTGCATTGGCAGTACTAAGGTAAAAATTACTGTTAGCAGTGGTATTGTTACTTTGCAATTGATTGGAAGCGTTTACAACAAATGAAGATGTATTTCCGCTCCATGCCGGGTTGGCTGTAAAATTTCCATCACTAAAATTATCGGTAAACTGAGCATTGGTAGAAACTGACCATATGCACAAGAAGCACAGCAAAAATTTTAATCTCATATATTAATTAGTTCTCTGTACAAGATATTCTTTTATACCATAGGCAACAAGTAAAATTATATGGGAAGATAGAAACAATGGTAAATAATTTTTTTCTCCTGTTGAATTGTATTATTTTCGACCCCCGTTATGACAAGCATAAAGCATATTAAGCAGATAAAACAGACGAACCGTTGGCGGAGCTGAACCTGTCTTTATATGAAAACGATAGTAGTAATGCCTTCCGCAAAAACGGGAGGCATATTTTTTTTAAATATTAAAAACATATAAATGAAAGTTGCTGTTGTAGGTGCTACCGGCCTGGTGGGTACCAAAATGTTGCAAGTGCTGGCAGAAAGAAATTTTCCGGTTACGGAATTGTTGCCGGTTGCATCTGAAAAATCTATTGGAAAAGAAATTGAATTTAAGGGCAAAAAATATAAGGTTGTTAGTATGCAGGATGCCATTAGTGCCAAGCCTGCGGTGGCGTTATTTTCTGCCGGTGGCAGCACTTCTTTGGAATGGGCTCCCAAATTTGCAGATGCCGGCATTACTGTAATTGACAATAGCAGTGCCTGGCGTATGGATGAAACTAAAAAGTTGGTTGTACCCGAAGTAAATGCACATGTATTAACAGCGGCCGATAAAATAATTGCCAACCCCAACTGCAGCACCATCCAAATGGTGGTGGTTTTAAAACCATTGCACAATCGCTATAAAATAAAAAGAGTAGTGGTAAGCACCTACCAAAGCGTAACCGGCACCGGCGTAAAAGCTGTAGAACAAATGGAGAACGAACGCAATGGCATTGAAGGACCCATGGCATATAAATATCCAATAGACAGGAATATTATACCACAAATAGATGTGTTTATTGAAAATGGTTACACCAAAGAAGAAATGAAAATGGTGAATGAAACCAAAAAAATAATGGAAGACAATAACATTAAAGTAACGGCAACCTGTGTACGCATTCCTACAACCGGCGGCCATAGCGAATCGGTGAATATTGAGTTTGACAACGATTTTACGGTGCCCGAAGTAAAAGACATTTTACATAGCAGTCCTGGCATAGTGTTGGAAGACGATATTAACAATCAGCTTTATCCAATGCCAATTACAGCACATGATAAAGACGATACATTTGTTGGGCGCATTCGAAGAGATGAAACCCAGCCCAATACATTAAACCTTTGGGTAGTGAGCGATAACCTTAGAAAAGGTGCCGCCACCAATGCCGTACAAATAGCAGAAGAGTTGATTAAAAAAGGATTTTTAAATTAGAATTATTTAAGCGGCTTTTGAGGCCGCTTTTTTATTATGCCCAACCCATTATCTTGCATTCAAACAATTTTTACATGACACATCGTTCTTTTAAAAATCATTTTTCCGTTTGCATTTTATTGCTCTGTATAATTTCACTTAGCTCCTGTAAGTTTCGGGAGAAGGTTTCGTTGCTGGTACATCATGCAAACATATATACCGTAAACCATTCCTTTGAAACAGTAGAAGCAATGGCTATTAGCGATGGAAAAATTGTTGCTTTAGGAAGCAACGATGACATTTTAAAAAAATATGAAGGGGAAGAAACCATAGATGCTGGAGGCAAAACAATTTTCCCCGGTTTTATAGATGCGCATTGTCATTTTACCGGCTATGCTACCGATAACTGGAAATGCGATTTAGTAGGCACCCAATCCTGGAATGAAATTATAAGCAAGTTGACCGAGTACAGTAAAACAACACCCATGGAATGGATTTACGGCCGTGGCTGGGATCAAAACGATTGGGTGGTTAAAGAATACCCCGACAATAAAATATTGGATAGTCTTTTTCCAAACAAACCGGTGTATTTAAAAAGAGTAGATGGCCATGCTGCTATTGCAAATTCTGTTGCATTAAAGATTGCAGGAATTACTGTTGAAACCAAAATTAATGGCGGAAGTGTTGAAGTAGAAAATGGCAAGCCAACCGGCCTGCTTATTGATAACGCCATGAATTTGGTTGAACAAAAAATTCCTGAGATTAGCGATTCCCTTGCAAAAAAATTTTTTGTAAAACTACAGGCCGAATGTTTTAAAGAAGGCTTAACGGGAGTACACGACTGTGGAGTAAGTGAGCATACTATTGAACTGATTGAACAGGCTCAAAAAACCGGCGAATTAAAAATGAAAATTTTTGCTTTGCTCAAAGATGACAGCACTTACTATGACCGATGGATAAAAAAAGGAAGATACACCAACGGCGATTTAACCGTAGGTGGATTTAAATTGTATGCCGATGGTGCATTGGGCAGTAGAGGTGCTTGTTTGTTACACGACTATACCGATAAACCCGGCTGGACCGGATTTTTACTTAGCAGCCCTGGATATTTTGCCGACAAAGCAGCAAGGCTTGCAAACAGCAATTTGCAAATGTGTACTCATGCTATTGGCGATAGCGGCAACAGGCAAATATTAAAAACTTATGCAGCGGTTTTAAAAACTAAAAACGATAAGCGCTGGCGTATTGAACATGCTCAAATTGTAAACCCTGCCGACTTTTCATTTTTTGCCGATTATAATATTGTACCATCTGTACAACCCACTCACGCCACAAGCGATATGTACTGGGCAACCGAAAGGCTGGGCAACGACAGAATAAAAACAGCTTATGCCTACAAGCAATTATTGGCTGCTAATAATTGGATTCCATTGGGAACCGATTTTCCGGTAGAATATATTAGCCCCATTAAAACATTTTATGCAGCAGTACTACGAAAAGATGAAAAAGGTTTTCCCGAAGCCGGGTTTCAAATCAACAATGCACTTACCCGTGAAGAGGCAATTAGAGGTATGACCATTTGGGCTGCCAAAGCCGCTTTTGAAGAAAGTAAAAAGGGCAGCCTTGAAAAAGGAAAAGCCGCAGATTTTATTATGCTCGATACTGATTTAATGAAATGCGAGGATTCAAAAATTTTACGAACAAAGGTTTTAAGCACCTGGGTGAATGGAAATAGGGTTTTTAAAAATTAGTATTGTGTTTTGCTAACATCTATCAACCCAATTTTTATAGCATAAACTGCAAGCCCTACCCTGGTTTTAATAGTCAGTTTTTCAAACAATGTATCCCTGTAACCATCGATGGTTCTTGGGCTTACAAGCATCTTTGCTGCTATTTCTTTATAGGTAAGCTCGGTGCAACTATACTTCAAAAACTCTTTTTCCCTTTCGTTTAACTGAATGCTGTTTTGCAAAGCATCCGTTTCATCAAGATGATTAATGGCGTGAATTAATTTGCCGCTCACAAATTCTGAGTAATAATATCCCTTATGCTCTAAATCGTGCAGGGCAGCTTTTAAAATTATAGGATCGCTGTCTTTTAAAACATACCCTTTAGCACCCGCCCTTAGCATGTTTATTATTGCTGATTCGTTATCGTACATACTTAATGCCAATACTTTTATTTCGGGGTAATTCGTTTTTAACCAACGGCAGGTTTGGTACCCATCCATCAAAGGCATATTAATGTCGAGAATAACAATTGCTGGCAATTGTTTTTCATTTAATTTTTTGCAAAAATCCTCTCCATTATCAGCCTCAAATATTACGGTATGCCCTAAGCTTTTTATAAGCCCCGAGAGTCCGGTTCGAAGTAATACATGATCATCTACCAAAACTATTGCCGCCATTTCAACTTATTTTATAGCTTTTTGAATTTGCACTTTAGTTCCTTTACCGGGGATAGCTTCTATTTTCAACGAAGCGCCAATAAGCGCTGCCCTGTTTTGCATATTTTTTAGCCCTATACCAACTTGTATTTCTGCTCCTGGCATTGCATTAAATCCTACCCCATCATCTTCAATACTAATATTACAATACGCTGGCTGGTAATTCACTCGTATGTAAATATTTTTTGCATTACTGTGCTTCACTGTATTGTTGAGCGCCTCCTGTACTATTCGAAAGATTACCATTTCATCATGGTTTTGCAGGCTGTAAGGATTGCCTTCCATAATAAAACTGGTTTGCATCAAACCTGCATTTTGTATTATTTGCAGTTCGTTGTCAATAGCATCTGTCAAACACATGCCGGCTTCCTTTTCGCCATTGAGATTTCGGCTTAGGTTTCTTAAATCGTGGATAGCTTTGCTGAGTAAATCAATACTTTTTTCAATTTTTTCCTCTTTTCCTGCACCGGTATTAATATCCAATGTATTTAAATTAAGCTTAGCAAGGCTTAGTGCCTGGCCCACATTGTCGTGAATTTCTTCTGAAATATTTTTGAGCGTTTGTTCTTTTATTTTAAGTTGAGATTGAAGCAGTGCCTGGGTGTGTTGCGATTGAATAAGTTGTTTTTCGTGGAGGTACTTTTTTTTGTTGTTGAAAAACATAAATACCAGCACACATATCCCTATCGTCAATAAGAAAAATAATACAATAATGGTAAATATTAATGTTATTTGAGAGGCTTCGTCCGGATGCATAATATGCTGGCTGTTATAAATAAAAGATATTTTACTATTAGAATATTATCATGAAAACTCCACAACATGTTTGATAATTCTTTTCCATGATAATTTTTATAATTAAAGTAGGAATATATTATAATAGAGGATGCGGCATAAATAAAAAATCCAAAAAGAAATAAGAAATGGCTCAGTTGAATTTGCATTACCCTTTCTTTTGCCTTAACCACATCAACAAAAGAAAACAAGCACATTGCTAAAATAATAAAATTAGAAAGAATCTTCATGTTCAAATCCATAGTTGAAATACTTTCATATGCAAAAACATTAAAGATGCTGGTAAGTACAATTGAACCAAATATTAAAGCCACCAGCCTTGCCGGTACATACGGAACAAAACTTTTTGAAATAAACCAGGCTACAAATGCAACTTCAATTGGTGTAAACAAATGATATAAAAAGAGGTTATTTATTTGCCGGTCGGCTAAAATATTTGAATAAAGAAAAACAGCAACCACTATTATAAGATAATAGAAAATAATACGAAAAGCAGCAGTTAATTTTTTATAACTGCTGCCTAATATCAATAATGAAATAAGAGGAAGTATGGTGTCAGCGATAATATCTTTAATATACATTTTCAAAAAAGGATTAGCCGCATTAGGTTAGTATTCTTTATTCAATATATTCAATTTTCCGCATTGGTGAGGACAGGGCCTTACATTTTCTAATAATGGCATTTCATTAATTGGTGTAGGTGGAACATTAGATTCGGGAATTTTATAATCATCAAACCCACCTGTGGCTGTATTTTGTTTACTTGCAATGGCAAACGCCTGTATGGTTTTATCGGATTCCGAATAGGCCAAATAAAATTTAACCGCATCTAAATCTTGCTGCTGATTCAACAACTTGTTAATTGAGTCCTTTGTAATAGAAAAAGACAAATACTTGCTAAGGTCATGTTCATTTAAAAAATTTTGATAGTCTTTTACTAATTCTACTGCGTTTGTCCAGTCAATCTCCTTTTGACCTATTGCAGAATCCGTGGATCCATTACTCTCTGTATTTGGAAAAAGCATTTTGTTTTCGTTTTTAAAAAACCGTTGATTAAATGACATAAAATAAAATTTAAAGTGAAAGAATGGTTTACACTAATGTCAAACTTTTTAAATATAAAATCTATAGTTGTTTCTACAATTTTTAAGGGGTGAATTCACCTTTTATTATTTATTTATCAAATACAGGTCTTGGTTTTTCAACCATAATTAATAACATGCCAACTATTATTCCCCGGCATTTATTAGGATACTTAAAAAATGTGTCAAAATTTTTACTGAAAATCAATATTTTACAAAAGTGCATTAAAAATTAATGCCATTTTTTCTTTGTCAGCAACATTGTTTCCCACAACTTTGCACTCCAAATTAAAAAAAGCCTGCGGGGATAGCCGCAGCATCATTTAAAAAATAGAACAATGAGTAAACTACATTTCACTACAAAACATGCGAACGAGGCTACCGTGCAACGCAACTGGTACGTTGTAGACGGTACTAATCAAACTGTAGGTCGTATGTGCGCAAAAATTGCGTCGGTTCTTCGTGGTAAGAACAAAGCCTACTACACTCCACACGTTGACTGTGGCGATTTTGTAATTGTAACCAATGCCGACAAAGTGGTATTTACCGGTAACAAAATGGAAGACAAAGAATACCTTACTTTCAGCGGTTATCCCGGCGGACAAAAAGGCGAAGCTGCTAAAAACTTATTGAAGCGCAGACCCGAGGTTGTAATAGAAAGAGCCGTAAAAGGTATGTTGCCTAAAAATCGTTTAGGTCGCCAGATGTACAAAAAGCTTTTTGTATATGCAGGTGCCGAGCATCCTCATACCGCTCAAAAACCTGCCGAATTAACTTTCGAAAAAATTAAACAATAAGAAAGTTGTTCGCTATTAGCTACATAATTTAAAATAAAAACATTCAAATAATAAATGCCCGGGTTTACAACTAAGGGCTAAAAAATAAAAAATGGAAAAGCAAAAAAACGCTGTTGGCCGTAGAAAAGAAGCTGTAACACGTGTTTTCCTTAGTAAAGGAGAAGGCGCCATTACCATTAACGGCAAAGATTATAAAACTTATTTTCCGCTTGTTTACCTGCAAAACCAGGTAGAAGCACCTTTGAAAGCAGTAGAATCTGCCGACAAATACAATGTGGTAGTAAATGCAACCGGTGGGGGCGTTAAAGGCCAGGCCGAAGCTGCCAAGTTGGGTATTGCCCGTGCTTTAATTGAAGTAAGTGCCGATTATCGCCCTGCTTTAAAAGCTGCCGGTTTATTAAAGCGTGACCCTCGTGGAGTAGAACGTAAAAAACCAGGTAAGAAAAAAGCAAGAAGAAGCTACCAGTTCTCAAAACGTTAATAGCCCTCTCATTCCCCCAAGGGGGAAGGTTTGGAGTCTTTATTATAATAACAATTTTTGTATTTAAAAACATCTTCTTATCCCTCCTTTGGAGGATGGGGAGGCTAAAAATAAACAATGGAAAATAACACTTCCTTACAACAACAGCTTTTAGAAGCAGGCGTTCACTTTGGACACTTAAAGAAAAAGTGGAACCCCAAAATGCTGCCTTACATTTTTGCAGAAAAAAAAGGCATCCATATTATTGATTTAAACAAAACGGTTGAAAGCTTACAAGAATCTGCAGCCGCAATGAAAGCCATTGCACGCAGTGGTAAAAAAATCATGTTTGTGGCAACTAAAAAACAAGCAAAAGAAATTGTTATGGAGAGCGCAAAGCGTGTAAACATGCCTTTTGTTACAGAACGTTGGTTGGGTGGTATGTTAACCAACTTCAACACTGTACGTAAGAGCGTTAAAAAAATGCAGAGCATTGAAAAAATGTTGAACGATGGTAGCGCCGAAAGCCTTACAAAAAAAGAAAAACTTACTTTAAGCCGTGATAGAGATAAAATGGAAAAAGTATTGGGCGGTATTGCTCAAATTAGCCGTATTCCCGCTGCTTTATTTATGGTGGATATCGGACATGAACATATTGCATTGGCCGAAGCAAAACGCTTAAACATCAACACATTTGGCATGGTAGATACCAACTGCGATCCAAATAAAGTTGACTTTGCCATTCCTTCAAACGACGATGCTACCAAATCAATCGCCATCATCGTTAACTATATCACTGCCGCTATTGCAGAAGGTTTAGCAGAACGCCAGGCTGATAAAGATGAAGAAACAACAGAAGACAGCGAAGAAACAGCAGAAGCTAAAGCTTCACGTTTTGAAAACAAAGCCGGCGAAGGCGACGACCGTGGCCGCATTGCAAGAGGCACTTCTGCTCCAAAGCGCAGAGTTCCAGGACCAGGTGCTGGTGGAAGAAAGCCGGCTGGTAAGTAATGAAGAGTTGATAGTGAAGAGTTGATAGTTTATTTGGAGCCGGGCAGTTGTACTGCTATTTAGCTTCATTGGCGTCGCACTCTTCAACTTCAGATATTCATTCAGCATAGCTCTTAACAATATCAATTTTAAAATACACCTGGTTCTTCAATCGAAGAGCCGGGTATAAAATAATTAAAGATGAGTGCAACAATAACCGCAGCAGACATCAACAAACTTCGCCAGGCAACTGGTGCAGGTATGATGGATTGCCGCAAAGCATTAACAGAAAGTAATGGCGATTTTGAAGCAGCAATTGATTGGTTGCGTAAACAAGGGCAAAAAGTAGCCGCCAAACGCAGCGACCGTGAAGCCAAAGAAGGTGTTGTAATTGCAAAAACTACAGCCGACAATAAAGCCGGTATTGTTCTGTGCATTAGCTGCGAAACAGATTTCGTAAGTAAAAATGCTGAGTTCGTAGCATTTGCCCAGGGAATTGCCGATGCAGCAGTAGCCAACAATGTAAAATCTGTAGAAGAATTAAATAATGTAGAAATCAATGGAGCCAAAGTGGCAGACCTTATCAATGATAAGCTGGCTGCTATTGGCGAAAAAATTGAAATCTCTAAATTCGAAAGAGTAGAAGCTCCTTTTGTAAGCAGTTATATACACGGTGCAAACCGTATGGGTGTGTTGGTGGGCTTAACCAAAGAATCTGAAGAAGCAGGAAAAGACGTAGCTATGCAAATAGCAGCTATGAATCCCTTAGGTGTTGACGAAAGCACTATCCCTTCCGAAACAATCGAAAGAGAAAAAGCAATTGCAATTGAACAAGTAAAAGCAGAAGGCAAACCTGCTGAAATGGCTGAAAAAATTGCAATGGGTAAACTAAATAAATTCTTTAAAGAAAACACTTTGCTTGCCCAGGCTTTTGTAAAAGACGCCAACAAATCGGTGGCTGATTATTTAAAATCAATTGATGCCGATTTAAAGGTTACAGAATTTAAAAGAGTAGCATTAGGTTAATATTTTAGCCTACTCAAAATAGTAAAGCGTCCCGAAATTATTCGGGACGCTTTTTTTTTGCCCAATGTTGAGCATTCAATTCAAAATATAAATTTTATTCTTTGAACCATTCGTTGTGCTGCTCCTGCACTCGTATAAAAGTGGTTCGCTTAGTCAGCTCTTTTAGTTCCTTCGCACCTACATAAGTACAGGCAGAACGAAGCCCGCCTAAAATATCCAACAACGTATCATCTACAGCACCCCGATAAGAAATTTGTGTGGTTTTACCTTCCGATGCCCGATAATCGGCCACTCCGCCACTGTATTTATTCATAGCCGTTTCCGAACTCATGCCATAAAACAGTTTGTATTTTTTNNGCAGATAGTTGCGGATATCCTACACCTGTTTTTACTCGGGTGGTACAAACCGAGCCGGGCCCAATCCCCACTTTCACAATATCGGCACCCGACAATAATAACTCTTCCACCATTTCTCCTGTAACCACATTGCCTGCAATAATTACTTTATCCAAATATTTGTCTCTTGTTTTGCTAACAAAGTCAACAAATTTTTCAGAGTATCCATTGGCTACATCTATACAAATAAATTTGAGAGAAGGACTCTCTTTTAAAATAACATCCAGCTTTTCTGCATCTGCCTTTCCCGTACCCGTACTTATTGCAATATGATTGATTATTTGCTTGCCGGAATTTTGCATAAATGTTTTCCATTGCTCTGAGTTATAATGTTTATGTACGGCGGTAAACAATTGATGTTTTGATAAGGCAGTGGCCATTTCAAATGTACCAACCGTATCCATATTGGCGGCCATTACGGGTACGCCGCTCCATTGATAAGTACTGTTGCGAAAATGATATTTTCTTTCNNTGTTCAATATGCATAGTATTGTTTTAATGAATGGAAAATTACACAATACCATTGAATTCAAATTTCAATTTAATAAGATGTGGATTAAAACCGCTTAGGAAACAAATTAACCACATAGGCACATAGAAAATATACCTATGCAAAAAATAAACCTATGTATCTATGTGGTGAAGAATATCAAACCACATAGGCACATAGAAAAGTTTGTTGCAAGCTAAAAATAATCCTATGTCCCTATGTGGTGAAAAAAAATTTATATTGTAAAAAACTTTGAAATGATTACTAAAAAATACATAGACGAATTATCATACGAGATAATCGGTAGTATTATTGAGGTGCATAAATTTATGGGTAGTGGGTTATTGGAAAGTGTATATCTTCAATGTTTAAAGATAGAGCTTATGAATAGGGGGATAAATTTTCTAACAGAAATGAGGGTGCCTGTTGTTTATAAAGGAAAATTGCTTGATATAGATTTTAGATGCGATTTGTTTGTTGAGAATTGTATAGTAGTTGAACTAAAATCGGTTGCGGAAATAATTCCGATACACGAAGCACAACTGCTAACCTATATGAAATTATTACACTGCCCTAAGGGCATTCTTATCAATTTTAATTGCTCTAACATTTTTAAAGAAGGACAAAGAACTTATGTGAATGAATATTTTAGCAAGCTACCTAATGTTTAACCACATAGGCACATAGAAAATAAACCTATGTATCTATGTGCTGAAAAAATATAAAACCACATAGGCACATAGAAAATAAAACTATGTATCTATGTGGTGAAAAACACTACAGAATCATCCATTTGTTTTATACCACTTTTTGCATCAAACTTTTATTTTACAATCGTTAAATTAAACCCTGTTTTTACGGTTGTGTTTCCGCCTGTTGCAATTTTCAATGTTCTTACAGCGGTATTAATGCCTACTTGCGGATAATTGGGTTTACCGGCGTTTATCAATACATCTGTATTGGCATCGGGTAAAATACCACAATTCCAGTTGGCGCTGTTTTCCCACACATTGTTGACCGTACCTTCCCAGCTTGCTGTGAATTTTGCTGTATATACCTGGCTATAACTATTTCCATTTACAAAAGCCCTGTATTGATAACCATAGTAGGAAGAAGGTACATTGGTAAGCGTTAATGTTTTGGTAGTAGCACCCGAATAAACTGCATTATTTGTAATATTGGTAAACCCACTTCCTGTATTTACCTGCCATTGATAAGTGCTGCCATTTACATTTGAGGGAATTGAAATAGTACTACCATTACACAAACTTAGGTTTGATTGATTACCACCAATATAAAATCCGCTAAAGCCTGTTACATCAACATCTAAAGAATACATGGTACCCATATCTACAATTGTAATTTCACTATTTGGAATAATTATACTGTTGCCGCCCGGTATTGGATTAAACAACCCGCCTTCCTGTGGCCCGGTATATTTTGTAATGGTTAAACTATTGATGCCATTTGGAAAAGAAGAAGGGTCTGCGGCCACTAAATTGTTGTACTCGGTTTTTAAAATATAAAACCTTACCCGTTTTGTACCGGCAGGAGAAAACTCGCTGGTTACTTTAAAGCTGCGTTTGAGATAAATATTTCCGTTAGGTGCTATTGCAACATTGCCGGTTGAAAAATAGGCCGTCATAGTTGTATTGCCTAATGTAAGATCATTATCTCTGATGGCTCCAATAATTTGGTTGCTGCCATTTTTTAAATACACAAAATGTCGCCAGCCTATAAAGTTTACGGTGCCACTTCCGTTTGCACTAATGTATGTATTGGGCGCTGCCGCAACTGTAACGCTGGTATCATTTTTTTCTACCCCGTAAGAATCTTTGAGTTTAAAGCTTGCAGAGCCACCATTGGGTACCAGGTAAATACTATCAGCAGAATAAGTGCCTGCCGGAAGTTGTTTAGTTTGATAAGGAGCGTATCCACCTTTGCCTGTAAACTTCACCGGTGTACCATCGGGACCGGCTCCCGGATTACTATATACATAATGATAAGTGCCGGTTACACCCGCAATTGTAAAAGGGCTAAAACTGGTAATAGTTGTAGCATTAATTACCGTTCCGTTTGCAGCGTTGCCGGTAGTGCCTCCATTGCCATGATCGTCCCATTGCGTTCCGCTCCAGTGTGCCACTTTTAAATTAGCCAATACCGGGTACTGTTCATAAGGATTTGTACCAAAGCCCAATGTAAGGGTTACATTGGTTACGCCTGTTAACCTTTGTACATCCCAATACCCTGCCTGGCTTATGGCTGCGCTGCCAAAGCTGCCGGCTTTGAGAGCTGTGTTGTATCCATCGCTACCGGGATTTTGGTTTTTATAGCTTGCTTTAAAACGGCTGGCCGTACCAACCGGCGCACTCATAGCAACAGTGTTAAGAGTAAGCGGCCCTCCCACAGGAAAAACAAAAGCATCATCGCCTACTTTTGTTACCGGCCCTACAACGTGGCTGTTGTGCGAAGCTCCGGTATAGCTAATGTTATTGGGGAAGATAAGTTCTTTATTAATACTTGTATAAACATTCCCATTTATAAATCCTGCAGCAGTTGTTACTGTTACCGAATCGTTGAGGGTTACCGAGGCATTGCCCGTTTTATTCATACTAAACCTTGGTATTTCAATTGGCTGTGTACCTGTTTGCTCCACCGCTCCATTTTCAGCACCTCTAAATTCAACACCGGTATTAAAATCAATCCCGGAGGCAGAATTAAGTGTTAGGTTTTTATGGGCATATAATGTATCGCTATATGCAAGGCTCATGGAGCCGGTGCCGCTGCGGTTAAAAGTTACGTTGCCATTAAAAATATCACTTCCCGAATAACATTGATACCAGGTAGCCGCAGATACAAGAGACATAACCGTATTGCCATTAATGGTATTATTACCTATATATACAGCCCCTGTATTTGTAGCCCCTTCAATAAAACTTACATTTCCTGTAATAA
>DEHT01000058.1 GCA_002352045.1 Chitinophagaceae bacterium UBA2793
AGTGTAGCAACTACTGCAGCACCCAGCCCTTTTGGTATCATAATAGAAATAGCAGCTTTATCCATCAACGGCTCATTTTTACTAATCACAAATTTTACTACAATTATTCTCACAATAATAAGAACAGCAGTAAATACGGCACTCCAAACCAGCCAATCAATTCTTTCAATTTGAATACTCATGCCAATAAATAGAAAGAAAAAAGTACGCAACAGGAAAATAAGTTCTGCAAAAAAATCTTTTTCTCCGGGTGGTAATACTATATTTTGATTAGGTATTATTCTTTCAATAATCTTGGGTTCAAAATATTTCAAATTACCAATTGCAATACCAAACGAAAGTGCTGTTAAAGGGCCACTGAATTTTAAATATTCAGCAAGGCCGTAAAGAATAAATAAAAATGCCGGCGTTGAAAACTTGGTATTTTTTAAATGAGGAAGTTTATTTACAATAAACGACCATAGAAATGCACCACCCACTCCAATTACCAATGCCATAATAAGTGCAACAAAAAATTGGGAGATTACTGTGTTTGCCGTAATATTTTCACCGGTTAGCATAACCGAAAGAATACTGATAGGTATGGCCAGGGTAAACAAATCTGTTTCGGCCGATTCAAGAATTAATGTGGTAGTGGTTTTGGCTTTTATAGGCAGTTTACGGGCTAACCCTACCACTACTGCCGAAGAAGTGCCGCCTAATGCTGTTCCTAAAAATAGACAACTTAACCAGTGCAAATCAAATACAATCCAAGTTAAAGCACCCAATACAATAGCGGTAGATAAAAAACCAAAAAATGTAATACCGGCAGTATCTTTAAACGAAGTTTTAATTTCATCTATTTTAAGATCGGTACCGCTTTCAAATAAAATAAAAATCAAAACCAGGTTACTGAATATAGGTCCAAACTTTCCAAAGTCGGCCGGGTTTACAAATTTAAAAACCGGGCCGAGTAATAAGCCAATTAAAATTAAACCCAATACATCGGGTATGCTTCGTCTCTCAAACACTCCACTAAAGTAGTGGCCAATAAAAATGAACAACCCAATGATTATAATGATGAGAGATGTGGACATTTACTTTTACTACATTTTAGTTAGTAAAATTACAAAATAGCCTACTTTAATTATCAAACAACATTTTATTGTTATGTTAGATTATTCAAAAAAGGCACGGCTTTTTTTTCTCGCAACGAACGCAAAGAGAAAACTGTTTCCTTAAAACAAAGCCCTTACAGCTGCCCTACCGGTATGTACCGTATTTGCCGAGCCCGGTTTTCGCCCTTCATAATTTATGCTTAACTCAATATTACCGGCAATGCGTTTGGTAAATTCAATATTCCAAAGAAAGTTTTTTCCGGGAAGCAAGCCATCTAATAATGCATAACCCACCGTTGTATTTTCGGAAGAAGGGTACCCCTTGAAGCGAATATTATCAAATGTAAACTTTGCGGTAATGCTGCTATTGGCAAGGGTATTGTACTTAACATCTAAATTCAATGCATTGTTGTTTGCTTTTTCTAATGAATCAATTCTGTTCTTTTTAAAACTCATTAAATAACCAAGAGTAACCCTTATATTCGACCGATATATATAACTAATATTGGGTTCGGCATAATAACTTTCAATGTCGAAATTTCTATTATTAAATTTAGACGAACTACTGGTTAGCTGATTATTAATTTTTCTAAAACTAAAAGTGCTTACAATATTACGCTTGTAATTAACTCTCCATTTAGAGCTGATGTTATCTAAAATACGGCTCTCTAATCCATAGCTGAGTAATGTTTTTGAAGTTGCCTTACTGTGGGTAAATTCAAAGCCCCATTTACTGCTGGTTCGGTTATAATAATAAGTATTGGAAACAAAGGAACTAAGGGCAATCAAATTGGTATCGGCCAAAGTTTTTCCAAAAGGATTAAACAAAAAATCGCCGTTGCCAACTACCTTTTTATTAACCTGCAATGCAGAGCTGCTGGTACTTCTGTACAATATTTTTTTTATTCCTTTTTTGGCATTAGCAGCTTTAAGAATGGCTTTGGGATTGAGCGATAAAGCATAATTAAACTGCAGGTAATTTGCTTTTATATATTGATTAGAAGGACTGAAAATTCTGATATATTTCCGCTGATCCTGAAATTGTGCTTCTTCAAATTCGTTTAGCTCGGGTATTCCATTAGCATTATAATCTATCCAGGTATATTGCCCCTGCCCTGCCGGAACTTCTACATAAGAAAATTCTCTTTTTTGTTCCTGTCCACTTCCCAATTCGTACAATACATTTCCATTAATAAATCCCTTTAATTCGGTGATATAATACTCTGCCCTACCTAAAATACTTTGATCTGCTTTTTGTTTGCTAAGGGTTGAATTGTCAACAATTAAATCCCGGTAAGTAAGATTAAAGCGTACCTGGTGTTGTTGATTTTTTAATAGTTCGGCAAACAAATTATAGTTGTTGCTCTTATCGGCCTGAACTAAATTTTTACTGAGAGGTAATTTATCGTTGCGCCTATAATAGCTCATGCCCCATTTATTCAGTTTCTCCTGGTTGCTTTTTACATACATTTCATAAATATCAAAAGCAAAACTGCCGGCAGCCAATGTATCGGCCAGAATATTCTTTTGCCTGTTATGTTCTCCGGTATATTTTAGCCCGGCTTGCATTTTCCGAAATTTTGAAAAGGTTTTACTAAGATTAGCATAAGGCCTTATGAAATTCCCTTTGGTCAAAAGGTCTTTTACATTGGTATTAGATAATTGTGTTTCTAATCTCCAGCCATTAAATTGTCGAAAGAAATCAATGCTTTGTAACCAACCATTAAAATGATCGCTTCGGGTATAGTTTTTTATTTCTACTCTAATGAAGTTGCCTGCAGTATCGTTCAGTTTTATTGATGCATTACTAATATGCTCATTGGCCGGAGGTCGATTATAGAGCATACTCCAATCTCTCAAGAACTCAACATTGCGAAGCCTTTCGAGTGCTTTAAATTTATCTTGCACAAACTCGTAACCAATACTGGTTTGCATTTGCAATTGTTTGCTGCCAATACGAATGCGGTTGCTATCCAATTGCAGGTGGAGCTTTAAAGCAACCCCTTTATCATTTTGTTTATCTTTTGATGAAAAAAGATTTACATCGTAGTTGCTCATGGCAGTTTCTGCCTTTAAGATTGTATTTGGTTGAATGTGATATTGAGCACCCACCGATATCACTTGCAATTTTTTAGGAGTTACTAAAAGCGTTACCGGCTCCCAATCGCCTTGTGGTACATTGTTAATATCGGGTTCAACCCACTCAAAGGCTCTGCCATTGGTAGCGTTTAGCTGTTGCCGGTAGTTTCCTTTTCCGGGGCCCAAATAACTAAATGCGGGACTGTAAAGAGCAGCTAAAGGATTAGTGCTTACAACAAAAATGCTATCCGTATGGCTGCCTGCATTGTTGATGTATGTAGTATCTTTTTTACTGTACAGTATTTTACCGGCCGACAACGTATCCCGGTAGGCGGTTTGATAATATGCTGATGCTATACTGTCGCCAATATTGGCCAAAAATTGTTTCTGCGATTCATCCAGCGTTTGATCAATGGCAGAGTTTCTAGCATCCTGGTTTGAATAAACTCCGGTGGTTAGCAACAATTTTTTGCCAAACTGCATTTCGTTGTTTACATAAATTTGAGAATTTAAAAAATTACGATCGCTGTATTCAAACTCTACCTGTATGCGGCTATCTTTTGTAATCATACGTTTAGGGGTAAACGTAATTTCTGAAGTGTTGTAATTAATCACATAATCCTGGTCTTCGCCACGCTGCATCAATATGCCATCAATAAAAACTCTTTCTGTGCCTGCCAGTATTACAAAATACAATTCGTTGTTGGCACCTTGTAATCGATATGGGCCCTGGTTTCCTTCTAAAGCGGTTAATATATTTCTGGTAAATTTTCCTTTGGCGATGGCACCACTTGCCAGCAAAGAGTTATGAATATTTTTTGAAAGCTTATTATCTGTTAAAAAAGAAACGCCCTGCAACCGTTTGTAAAAATTGAGAAAGTAGTTTTTGCTTTGTCTTATATCAATATCGCCAAAATTTAGTTGCCAGCTTTTCTTTTTAACCTGTAAATAAATACGGTCAAAATCTCTTAAATCCTGTGTATTCCCTTCGGGTTGAATAGGCAGGTTGTTATCAGTGATAGCTGCCGTAAGTTCAAGGCTATCGCCAATAAAGCCACTCAGTTGCAGATTCATACTACTATTAACCACAGCATCCTGGCTATTGCCAAAAGAAATTGAACGACCAAAACTTCCTTCCGATTGAATGCCGTTAAAATCCATAAATGGATTTACAGGTTTGGTACCGGTTCGCACCCTTGGCGATTTTTCTGCCAGGAAAAAATATCGAACACTATCATAATTGTATCGGCGATTTATTGCATTTAATTTAAAGGGAAATACACGGTATTGAACTATTACAAAATCTTCCGATGGTTTCTTTAACCAAATTAACGTACTGTTTACTTCATTAATAACATAATCGGCTACAGGTACATTTTCAATTAAAACAGAATTTGGCACAATGCTCATAGAGTCTAATAGAAGTGTATCGGTATCTACCTTCAGTAGTTTCCGCCGAATATTTGAGCCGTGATGATGTACCTGTGCCCTGGCAATTTGCAACGACAAAATACATATAAGCAGTAAGTATATTTTTTTGGGGCTCAACAAATGTTTTTATGAATGAAAATAACGAATTAAAAATAGCACTATTATTCAACAAGACTAAAAGAGCAAATTATAATATTGATTCTTCTGAATATAATTAATAATGCATACAGTAAAAGACAAGCCAATGCCTCATTTAGTTGCAACAAAAAAGCTCCTGCCAGGCAGAAGCTTTTAAAAAAATTTGAAAATAGTTTTACAACTCTGAGTTTTTTTGATAAGGTCTTCCTGCTCCAATAAATCTTTTGCCGAAATAATTATCATTTAAATTACTAATGGTAACACCCCGGCTTGTGCTGGCATGCACAAAATAGTTGTTGGCTAAATATACACCCACATGGCTTACTCCGCCCCTGGTATTAAAAAATACCAAATCACCCTCCTGCATTTCATCCCTGTTAATTTTTTCAGAACTGGCATACTGCTCTCTTGCCGTACGTGGTACGCCGGTAAAATAAACCGTACTTAAAAGCAGTCCGGTAAATGCACTGCAATCAATCCCTTTCTTGGTAGTACCGCCATAGCGATACGCCGTATTCCACCACTCTTCTATAAAACCAAAAAGTGAAACATTGCTGATAGATTCAGCTTCTATGTCCATTAATTGAGCATATTTAAACTGAAGTAAATTGCAGGCCTCTGTGGACAGCTTACCCAGGGTTGATAAAGGTGCAGCTTTTTTTACTTCGGACGATTGGGCTTGAACGATGGGTGCAACAGCTACTGAGTGAGCAATCGCATCATTTTTAAACTCGATTCCTTCAATAAATCTAATAGAAGGTTGTGCTTTTGCACTTAAAAAAAATACCGATGAGCTGATGATAACAGCAAGGAGCCTTAAGCTTTTCATACGTAAAATGATTGGTTTTACCGTATGTACGACTTTGGTCTGTTGTTTCTCTTTCTCTGTTTGTTGTGTCTTTAAAATTGTTCTGTTGTTAATTACTTGCCTAAATATTCTTGTCCTACAAACAAATGATTAAATAGTTTTTAAATAGAATAAAGTGCGGCGAAGGTAAGCCAAAGGCCCCTAAGCACCAACCAATTTATCAATTTATTGTGATAAGGTAGTAATATTCATACTCAAATTTAATTTCAAATTAATATGAACAATCGTAAAATTTAATCACAATTATATACTCTCTGTGGATAACGGCGAGTTTAAAACATTATTGTAACGATATTTGTAAGCTTGCAGATTCCCAAGTTTTGGGTTAGTTGAATATTTAATTTCATTGTATTAAAGTGATGCCTGCCGCCTGTTTAATCATACATAATCAGAAGGTACCTTATCAACTATTGTACTAACCGTTTTTGGGAAAACTGCAATTTATCTTAATTAAATATTTGAATTATACATGAAGTTTTCGCACCTGCACGTACACACACAATATTCGCTGCTGGATGGAGCTGCATCCATCAAAAATTTATATAAAAAAGCCAAAGCCGATGGTATGCCTGCCCTGGCTATTAGCGACCACGGCAATATGTTTGGAGCATTTGAATTTGTGAAAGAAGCATACAAACTTAAAAACGAGGATGGTATTCTTCCAGTAAAACCCATAGTAGGCTGCGAGTTTTATATAACGCAGGACCGTACCCGAAAAACTTTTAGCAAAGAAGAAAAAGATCCACGCCATCATCAAATATTATTGGCTAAAAACGAAGTGGGATACAAAAACTTAGTAAAACTTACTTCGCTGGGTTATATAGAAGGAATGTACAGCAAATACCCCCGAATTGACAAGCAACTCATTCATAAATACCACGAAGGGTTAATTGCTACCACCTGCTGTCTTGGAGCATTGGTGCCACAAACCATTTTAAAACATGGCGAAGAAGAAGGGGAAAATGAATTTAAATGGTGGCTCAATATTTTCCAAGACGATTATTATGTGGAATTGCAACGGCATGGCATGCACGAACAAGACAAGGTAAACGAAATATTATTGAAGTATGCAAAAAAATACAATGTAAAAGTTATTGCCAGCAACGATAGTCATTATGTAGATCAAAAAGATTTTAATGCCCATGATATACTCCTATGCATCAATACCGGTGAAAAACAAAGTACGCCTGCCATGCGTGAGTTTGCCGATGATGATGTAAATATTAAAAACAAACGCTTTGCTTTTCCGAACGATCAGTTCTTTATGAAAACCACTGCTCAAATGAGCGAAGTGTTTAAAGACCTTCCGGAAGCAATAGACAATACAAACGAAATTGTTGATAAGGTACAGTTGCTCAATCTTACTAAAGACATACTGCTCCCTCACTTTGTAGTGCCGCCCAATTTTAAGTCGCAGGAAGAGTACCTGGCAAGCATCACCTGGGCCGGTGCAAAAAAACGCTACCAAATATTAACTCCCGAAGCCGAAGAACGCATTCAGTTTGAATTGAGTGTTATTGAAAAAATGGGCTTTGCCGGTTACTTTTTAATTGTGAGCGATTTCATCAAAGCAGGTAGAGAAATTGGTGTATTTGTTGGGCCCGGCCGTGGTTCGGCAGCCGGCTCGGTGGTGGCCTACTGCATTGGCATTACCAATATTGACCCCATTAAATACAATTTACTTTTTGAGCGTTTTTTAAATCCGGAGCGAAAGAGCATGCCCGATATTGATACAGATTTTGATGATGATGGCAGGCAAAAAGTAATTGACTATGTGGTGCAGAAATATGGTAAAAACCAGGTGGCGCAAATTATTACTTATGGCACCATGGCCGCAAAGTCGAGCATAGCCGATGTAGCAAGAGTAATGGATTTACCCTTGCCCGAAAGCAGGGAATTAACCAAAATGGTTCCGGAAAAACCCGGCATATCTTTAAAAAGATTGTTGCAGGCACCTATTACCGATGATGAAAAACAAAACGATAAAGATAAAAGCCTAACCGAAAAAGAGCAATTGGGAGCAGAAGATATAGAAAATGTAAAAAGGCTAAGAGAAGTATATAATAACGACCCCATTAAAGGGACCATTCTAAAAGAAGCTGAAATTTTAGAAGGCTCTGTTCGAAATACAGGCATTCATGCGGCCGGTATCATCATTGCGCCAAAAGACCTTACCGAATTAATTCCTGTGGCCACTTCAAAAGAATCTGATTTGTGGCTTACACAAATTGAAGGAAATTCTATTGAAGAAGCCGGAGTAATTAAAATGGATTTTTTGGGTTTAAAAACACTCAGCATTTTAAAAACTGCTCTGGGCCTTATAAAACAAAATCATGGAGTAGAAATAAGTATCGACGAAATTTCTTTGGAAGATGAAACCACCTATCAACTATATCAACGGGGCGATACCAATGGTACATTTCAATTTGAAAGCCCCGGTATGCAAAAATATTTAAGGGAGCTTAAGCCCGATCAGTTTGGTGACCTTATTGCAATGAATGCTTTGTACCGCCCCGGCCCCATTGCATATATTCCACAATTTATTGCCCGTAAGCATGGCCGTGAAGAAGTAGTGTACGATTTGCCGGAGATGAAAGAATATTTGGAAGAAACATATGGCATTACCGTTTACCAGGAACAAGTGATGTTACTTTCGCAAAAGCTGGCCGGCTTTAGTAAAGGTGATGCCGATGTTTTAAGAAAAGCAATGGGTAAAAAGCAAATAGAAACGCTTACAAAAATGAAAGCCCAGTTTGTGAAAGGTGCAACGGCAAAAGGTCATCCTGAAGATAAGCTCAATAAAATATGGGCCGATTGGGAAGCATTTGCTCAATACGCTTTTAATAAATCGCATTCTACCTGCTATGCTTTTGTGGCTTATCAAACTGCTTATTTAAAAGCACATTATCCAAGCGAGTACATGGCGGCAGTACTAAACCATGCAGGCAGTATTGATAAAATTACCTTCTTTATGGAAGAGTGCCGCAGAATGGGTATTAAAGTATTAGGTCCCGATATTAATGAGTCGCATAGCGGCTTTGCCGTAAATAAAAACGGTGAAGTACGTTTTGGTTTTAGTGGTTTAAAAGGGGTGGGCGAAGCTGCCATTGATAATATTGTGGAAGAACGTAGCAAACATGGCAGCTTTACAAATATTTTTGATTTTGCAAAAAGAGTAAATCTTAGAGCGGTAAATAAAAAATCAATGGAAAGCCTTATTTATGGTGGTGCTTTCGATTGTTTTAAAGAATATCACAGGGCTCAATATTTTTATGCACCCCCCGGTGATATTAGCTCTTTAGAAAAGATTTTGAAATTTGGTTCGGTATTTCAATCGCAATCGGCCAATGCTACCAACACACTATTTGGCGATTTACAAATGCCCGAAATTGTTGCACCCAAACTTCCTATTTGCCCACAATGGGAGTTAGTAGAGCAACTCGATTTAGAAAAAGATGTAACGGGTATGTACATGAGCGGGCATCCATTAGACAACTTTAAGTTTGAATTGCAGCATTACCACATTACCCCTATTGCCGAATTTTTAGAAGTTAAAAATGCGCCGGTAGATGTACAGCGAAACAAAAGTTTTCGGCTTGCCGGATTGGTAGTTGATGCTCAGCATCGACTCACCAAAACCGGTAAAAATTATGGCGTGCTGGTAATTGAAGACTTTAGTGGCAAAAATGATTTCTTTCTTTGGCAGGAAGACTATATTAAATACAACAACTATTTTGAAAAAGGCAGGATTATCATTATTGAAGGTACATTTAAAGAGAAGCGATTTAAAAAAGAGGAGGTTGAATTTAGTGTTACCAAACTGCACTTACTCGAAACCATCAAACCTTTTCTAACCAAAGAATTGGTTATTAATATTGAATCGGAGTTTGTTGACCAGGAACTGATTTATTTTTTTGAAGAAAATATAAAAAACAACCCGGGTAAATCTCTCATACGATTTAATATTTACGACGTTCTAACTAATCAATCCGTTTCACTCAGTTCGCCTATGGGTTGCTTTATGATGAATGATGATTTGGTTGCTTTTCTAAACGATCATCAATATTTCAATGTAAATGTTGTGAGCGGTTAATAGCTGTTTGGCGGGGTTATCTTTCCACACTGACAATTATATATGTGGATATGTCATTCTGCCTTGTTTTAAAATATGGTTCTAAATTTGTTCACCTTTCATCACTTAAAAACTAAAATTTTATAATATGGCACTTGAATTTACAGACGCAAACTTCAAAGCAGAAGTATTAGAATCCGATAAACTTTCTGTAGTAGATTTTTGGGCAGAATGGTGTGGCCCTTGCCGTGCTATTGGCCCCGTTATTGAAGAGTTGAGCAAAGAATATGATGGCTCAGTAAAAGTAGGAAAAGTGAATGTGGATCACAATCCCGAAATTTCTATGAACTATGGTATTACCAGCATTCCTGCAATCTTATTTCTAAAAAACGGGCAGGTGGTTGATAAATTAGTGGGGGCTCAACCCAAAGCCAATTTTGTGAAAAAAATTGAAGCACATAAATAGAAATACTTTTTGTAGTGTTATAAAAAAAGTCGGGTTTTACCCCGACTTTTTTTATTCCTCCAAAGTTCAACTACAATGAAACAATTCTAAAAATTTAAACAAACAATGTTGAACGATGCTTTCACTCCCCAATGGCTATAAATAAGATATAGTTTACAAATGAGCATTAAGTAGTTTTCTTCTTTTTATTTTCTGCCTTTACTGTTCTACCATCTTCCATTTCTTTTAGCACTGCTGCATTTGTTGTAAAAATACTTTTCTTATACGCTCCTGCAATTGTATTGCAATAACTTTCATTGCAGGATGTGTATAGATAAAAAGTATTTTTTTCTTTAAACTTTAAAGTGCAGTTCATCAATAAGACCAATAACTTCAGTTATTGTACTATTAATACACCCTTCATAATTCCATAATGACCCGGAAAACTGCATATATAATCGTACTTACCGGCAGCAGGTGCATCAAAACTTATGGTATCAGATTCGCCGGGACCCACCATTTTAGTATGTGCAATTACTTTGTCGCTTTCAGATGCAGGAATATATTCAACATCCTTTGCTGCAATGGCCTTTTCGGCATAAGCAGCCACATCGGTGCCTGATTTTAACAATACAAAATTGTGCGCCATTGCTTCTTTTGGAAGCTTCCCTACATTTTTAATATGAATGGTAATTTTTTGCCCTGCTTTAGCAGTAATTTCATTCACATTGTATTTCATTTGATCATCGCCTTCAATATGAACAGTTACGGTACTATCGGTAGTTACAATTGGTCCCACCGGTTCTTCTACCATGCTCGTAGGTTGTTCTGTAACAGGTTGTTCTTTAGTTTCATTACCACCACAAGAAATTAAAGCCGTAGCACTTACAATGGCCACCGCACAAATAATGCTAATTTTTTTCATTCTGTAAATTTTTATTGCTGCAAATTTATACCAGTACCATGGGTTAAAAACTGATTTGAATCAGTTTTCATGTCTATTAATTGTAAAAAATAAATTATTACATCCATAAAATTATTAGCATCAGAAAACGAATGAATGAGATGTTTCAAATTTTACTTCAATACAGGCATACTAAACCCTGAAACATTGGGTTTAAAACACGGCATATTAAATGAAGGAATGTTGGGAACCAAACAGGGCATATTATCCAATGGCAGAATCTTAATGCTATAGTCGGCTTTTAACTTTGTGTAATTATGATATGTAAATTGATATTCTTTTTTCCCTGGCTGGTTTTTTTGTTGTATCAATTCACTTAAAGATTTAAATGCCAAATCTTTTTTTTGCTGAGCATTAGAGTTTAATGATAACATTAAAATAAAAAGCAGAAAAATCGTTTTCATTTATTTACATTTTATATGTTTATTGAGTATGTTGCTCCAGTTCTTTTGGATTGTGTTTATGTTTAAACAAAACAAAAAACAGAATGGCTACAATAAGTGCATATATGGCAAAAGACAGCCAAATTTCACTCCACATTTTATTGCCATTTGCATCTGTAAAATATGCCTGAATTGCATAACCACTTACCAGGCTTCCTAAAATAGCACCAACTCCATTGGTCATCATCATAAACAGGCCTTGAGCAGAGGAGCGTATTCTATTATCCGTTGAAGTTTCAATAAACAATGAGCCGGAAATATTAAAAAAGTCAAAAGCCATTCCATAAACAATACAAGATAGAATAATCATCCACAAACCACCTGCGGGGTCGCCATAAGCAAACAAACCAAACCTAAGTACCCATGCCAGCATACTGAAAAGCATTACATACTTTATTCCAAACTTTCGTAAAAAGAAAGGGATGGCTAAAATAAAAAGTGTTTCAGAAATTTGAGAAATAGACATAATGATGGTCGAATACTTCACTACAAATGATTCGGCATATTCAGGCATTTTTTCAAAGTCCGAAAGAAAAGTATCGCCATACATATTGGTTAATTGCAAAGCAGCACCCAGTAACATTGAAAAGAAAAAGAACAATGCCATTTTATAATTACCTAACAATTTAAAAGCATTTAAACCCATCATTTCAATAAAGGAAGCTCCTTTTGATGTAAGGTTTTGAGGCGGGCATTTGGGAAGTGTAAATGAATACAGGCCCAGTATAAATGCTACTGTAGAGGCAATATAAAATTGATTGGCAGAAGCCTTATTGCCGGTAAGGCTTGTTACCCACATGGCAGCTATAAATCCAATAGTACCCCACACTCTAATGGGTGGAAAATCTTTTACAACATCGTAGCTGCTATTTTTGAGAATAGTATAGGCTATTGAATTAGACAAAGAAATGGTAGGCATATAAAAGCACATTGCTACAAACATTACTGCCAAAAAAGTATCTGGATTTTCAACCTGCGGTAATGAGATCAGCGCAGCAGCATAGCCAATATGCAGTATACCATACAGCCTTTCGGCATTCACCCATCTATCGGCAATAATACCTGTAAGCGCTGGCATAAAAAGCGATGCAAAACCCAGCGTGGAGAACACAGCGCCAAATTCGGCACCACCCCATTTTTTATTTTGAAACCAATAAACACCAATGGTAATTAACCATGCACCCCACACAAAAAACTGTAAAAAACTCATTAAGGTAAGCCTGAACTTGATACTCATACTTGTATAATTAAAATCAATTTATTCATCGTAAGATATTAATTTATTTGATACAAAAATTACTAGCATCTTTTCTCTTAAAGCGAACTTAAAAAAATATGCTGCCACAAAACGAATCGGCTTAAATTTGCAAAAATTATTACAGAATGAGCAGTGCTATTGATACCATCATTAACTCCACTACCGATACCGCCCTTAAAGCTATTGCCAAAAAAGTAAAAGACGGAACTCGCATTAGCAATGAAGACGGTTTGTTATTATTTGAAATCGGATCGCTTTCTTTTGTAGGTACACTGGCCAATTTTATAAGAGAAAAATTACATGGCAACAAAACCTTTTTCAACCGAAACTTTCATATTGAACCAACCAATGTATGTGTGTTTAGTTGCGCCTTTTGCTCCTACTCCAGGTTATATGCACATAAAGAAGAAGGCTGGGAACTTAGCATCAGCCAAATGCTTGACATTGTAAAAAGCTATGATAACAAACCGGTAACAGAAGTGCATATTGTAGGAGGTGTTCATCCAAAAATGAACATGGCTTATTTTAAAGAATTGCTTCAAAAAATAAGTTCACATCGCCCCGATTTGCATATCAAAGCCTTTACGGCAGTTGAATTAGATTATATGTTTCGCAAAGCGAAATTAACCGTAGAAGAAGGTATGTTGCAATTAAAGGAAGCAGGCTTACAATCATTACCCGGTGGAGGTGCCGAAATTTTTCATCCGGAAATTAGAGAAAAAATTGCAGGTGATAAAGTGGATGCCGAAGGATGGTTAAAAATTCATGAAACAGCTCATCATTTAGGAATGCATAGCAATGCAACCATGCTGTATGGCCATATAGAAAGTTATGAGCATCGTATAGATCACATGCACAGGCTGCGTGAACTGCAAGATAAAACCAGTGGCTTCAATACTTTTATCCCACTTAAATTTAGAAACGCCAACAACGATATGAGTCATGTACCTGAAAGTTCCATTACAGAAGACATGAGACTTTATGCCATTGCACGTATTTATTTAGACAACTTCCCACATTTGAAAGCCTATTGGCCAATGCTGGGCAGACACAATGCTCAGCTATCACTTGCATTTGGCGTAAATGATATTGATGGAACCATCGACGATTCTACAAAAATATATTCAATGGCAGGTAGCGAAGAGCAAACCCCTACCATGACTACAGAAGAACTGGTAACGCTTATTAACCAGGTAAAACGTAAACCTGTAGAAAGAGATACTTTGTATAATGTAATTAAAGATTACTCATCAAATGTATTAAGCGAAGTTTAATCTATCTAAACTTTTTAAGGATAATCAAACAAAAAAGAGAACACATAGAAAAAGAGAAGCCCTCCAATTTTGGAGGGCTTCTCTTTTTAAGTTTGCAATATTTATTGAATAAGTTATTTTGCCAATTCGCCATCGGCATTTAATTCAACAATTTCATAGCCCATATTTTGAATTCCGGGTAAAATTGTTTTTTTATCGCCAACCAATAAAATATTCATCTTTTTAATATCAAGATATTTTTTGGCAAGCTCATCAATTTCGTCTTTTGAAATAGATTTAAGAATGGCCATTTGTTGTTTCACATAATCAGCCGGTAAATCATATTCAACTATCCTACCAATGAAGGCCGCTTTTTGTCCACCCGTTTCATAATTCCTTGCATCGGCCTGGCCTATTGAATTTTGCATAAAACTAATTTCATCGGATGTAATGCCATTATCGAAATAATTTTTAATTTCTCTCAATACTTCACGCAAGGCACTGTCTGTAGCATTGGCTCTTATTCCACTGCTGAACGCCCATTCACCTGTATATTTATTGCCCGAAAATCCGGTACGGGCACCATAGGTCCATCCTTTATCTTCACGCAAATTAATATTAACCCTGCTATTAAAAGATGCCCCCAGGGAATAGTTCATTAATACCGAACGATAGTACTCTCCGGTAGCATCATATTTTAAATGTGTAAGTCCACCAATTCTAAACTCTGTTTGTGCGGCATTGGGAATATCTACCAAATAAATTTTAGTTTTTTCTATATTGGGCGATACAGCTCTATCGGGATAAACAGTTCCTTTAATTTTTAAGCTGTTTAAAAAAGAAAGCTTGGGCAATACTTGCTTTTCTACCATATCGCCTACCACTACCACTACCCCTTCATCGGCGCCAAAATAGTTGTTGTAATAACTCTGAATATCCTGTATGTTAATATTCGCAATGGTTTCAACAGTACCTTCTGATGGAATGCCAAAAATATTTTCCTTACCATAGTTCAATACATCAAATACTTTTGAAGCCACATTTGCCGCAGAGGTGCGACTGTTGTTTATCGACTCCGTACGTTGTTTTTTAATTCTACTTAAATCATCTTCATTAAACTGAGGGTTAAACATACGCTCTTTGAGTAATTCCAACGTTTTGTCGATATTTTTTACAAGCGACTGCACACTTATTACAATGGCATCGGTAGAAGACCCCACACTAATATTGCTACCTAATTTTTCTAATGCTAAAGAAAACTGTTCGCTTGAATAGTTTTTGGTATCCTCATTCATCATTGAAGCAAACAAACTACTTAAACCCGCTTTTGAAAAATCAGCAGTTTCCATCAACTTTCCGCCTTTTAAATAAATATTAATGGTTACAGTGGGTATTTCTGCATTTCTTGTACCTATCACTTTAATTTTATTTCCCAACACAGATGTCCAGTATTGCGGAACTGCCACTATAGGATTTGCTCCTTGCCCCGGAATTTTTGAACGGTCGAAATTATCTTTTGCTTTTATATATTTTAAACCGGCATATCCGTAATCGGGTTTTTTATATTTTGTAGAATCAATAAAATAATTATCGGCGCCTGCCATTAAGTCTTCTTTACCTTTTGGTAACGCACTTACCACCAGCCTGTTTTTACCCTTAATGTATTTTGCATATACTCTTAATACATCCGCCTTTGTAACAGCATTAATATTGGCCAATTCCTTGCCAATTCTATTAGGATTTCCGGCAAAGGTTTGGTAAGATGCTAACCTGCTTGTTTTGCCCGAAACACTGGCAAGACCATTGATAATACGGCTTTCCTGCTGGCTTTTATATTTTTCAATGTCTTCGTCGGTAACACCTCTTTGCTCAAAAGCAAGCAATGCTTCATTGATTAACTGCTCCATTTCAGTAAGAGATTTACCAGGATAAGGAGATACAGATATAGTAAACTCACCCGCCAATTCACTTGTGCTGTTGAATGCAGAAGCATTGGCAACCTTTTGTGATTTAACCATTGATTGATAGAATACCGAATTTCTACCCTGCCCAATTATTTGAGCAAGCAGGCTCAAGGCATTCTCATCCGGATGGTACGACGCAACTGTTGGATACACTATACGCAGTTGTGGTATTCTTGCGTAGTTATCAACATAACTGGCATACCTGTTTTTTTCTAATTGCACAGCAGGCATAGTTACGTTTTTCACCTCGGGGCCACGTGGAATAGAACCAAAATATTTTTCGGCCCATTGCACTATTTGTTTTGGATTAACATCGCCACCAACGGTAAGAGTTGCATTATTGGGTCCATACCATCTTAAAAAGAAATTTTTCAAATCGTTTACATCGCTCCTGTTAAGATCTTCGAGATATCCAATGGTCATCCATGAATAAGGATGCCCGTATGGATATAAATTTTTAGAAGTAAACTCACTCAATAATCCATAAGGGCGGTTATCGTAGTTTTGCCCTCTTTCATTTTTTACGGTAGAACGCTGAATTTCAAATTTTTTCTGAGTAACAGCATCCAGTAAAAAGCCCATGCGGTCTGCTTCGAGCCAAAGCATTTTTTCTACCTGGTTGCTTGGTACGGTTTCAAAATAATTGGTTCTGTCTTTGTTGGTAGTACCATTTAAAGTACCTCCTGATTCGGTAATTAATTTAAAATGCTGTTCATCTGCCACATTATCGCTTCCCTGAAACATCATGTGTTCAAAAAAATGGGCAAAGCCGCTTTTACCTATTTCTTCTCTTGCCGACCCTACATGATAGGTTACATCCACGTGCGCCACGGGGTCTGAATGATCTTCGTGTACCACTACCGTTAGCCCATTGGGCAAAACATACTTTTCGTACGGAATTACAATTTCATTTCCTTTTTTTGTTACTTTTTCTATAAGCCTGGTTTGAGCATTTGCAACTTGCAATGCCGCAATCATACTTATCAAAAAAATTGATTTTGCTTTGAACATCTTTGCAGGTTTTTTAATATAAGAATAAGCTTGAAATGTAGCCAAAAATTTGATTCGTTTCTTTATTGATTGATAGGCGGCATTATTTTCATTCATGCTATATTAAATAAAAACAGGAATTATAAATTGAATATAGCATTTTTGCAAAATGAAAATGAATTTTGCCATTGTAGGTTGTGGCCGAATTGGCCGTCGTCATGCCGAGCAAATTTGCAAGGTAGGCAGGCTGGTGGCAGTATGCGATGTATTACACGAAAGCGCATTGGAACTGGCAGAAAAATATAATGCAAATATTTATTTAAGTATTGAAGCACTTTTGACCAATGAACCCGATGTGCAGGTTGTAAGTATTTGTACTCCGAATGGCCTTCATGCAGAACATAGTGTTAAGAGCCTGCTTGCCGGCAAACATGTATTGTGCGAAAAACCGCTTTGTATTCATTTGCAAGATGCAAAAAATATGATAGCAGCAGCCAATGATGCAGATAGAAAATTGTTTGTGGTAAAACAAAACAGGTACAACCCACCGGTACAGGCAGTAAAAAATTTATTGAAAGAATACAAACTGGGAAAAATACTTTCGTTTCAAATAAACTGTTTTTGGAACAGACCCAATAGCTACTATTCCAATAGTTGGAAAGGAACCCGGCAATTAGATGGCGGTTCGCTTTACACTCAGTTTAGTCATTTTATTGATTTATTGTATTGGTTTTTGGGTGATGTAAAATCGGTAAAGTCTATTCTTAAAAATTTTGAACACAGGGTATTGGAAATTGAAGACAGTGGTGTAGTAATTATAGAAATGATCAATGGTGCTATTGGCACATTAAACTTTACGGTGAACAGCTACCAAAAAAACATGGAAGGCTCTTTTACTATTTTTGGCGAAAAAGGCACGGTAAAAATTGGTGGGCAGTATTTAAACGAATTAGAATACCAGTGCATTGAAAATACACATATCCAAAACCTACCGGCAGGCAACCCGGCCAATGCTTATGGATTTTACCAGGGCAGCATGAGCAACCACGATAAAGTGTATGAGAACTTAGTATTGGCAATTCAAAATCCAAAACATGAATTTGCAAGTGCATTTGAAGGAATGAAAACAGTGGAAATAATTGAAAAAATATATTCGGCTAAAATACATTGAGAAAAATAATACACATCGTTGGCAACAGGCCGCAATTAATAAAATTAGCTGTGTTGCATCAATACCTCTCTCTGCATAGTGATGTGCAACAGTCAATCATTCATACAGGCCAGCATTATAGTTACTCCATGAACGAATTGTTTTTTGAAGAGCTTAGCATTCCAACCCCGGATATAAATTTTAATATTCAACATAGTAGTCCAAACGGATTTATTGGCCTGGCAGCAGATGCTTTGCAACAGTTTTTTGTTAAAGAACAAAATGCAGCCGCATTTGTTTATGGCGATACAAATTCTACTTTAGCCGCTGCCCTTGCTGCAACAAGAACCCATACTCCGCTATTACATTTTGAAGCCGGTGTACGAACCGGCGACAATAGTATGCCCGAAGAAATTAACCGACTACTCACCGATCGCTTAGCTAATATTAACTTCTGTTGCACACAAAATAATTTAAACAATCTTTTAGCAGAAGGTTATGGAAGCAGCATCCCATGCAAAACCATTTTGTCGGGCGACCTGATGCTGGATGCTTTTTTAAAAATTGCTCCCGGGAAAATTTCTACTCAATTACCAGATGAATTTATTCTTTGCACTATTCACCGTGCTGCAAATCTTAGTGATAAAAATAATTTAGCGCATATTATTGATGCATTGAACCAACTACATCAACAAACAGCGGTAGTAATGCCCATTCACCCACATACTCAAAAGAAAATAGAATCGTATGGCTTAGCCATTGAGTTTATTGCTTTACCCCCTGTTGGTTATCCACAAATGAAAAGCCTTTTGCAAAGGGCAGTATTTGTAATTACCGATAGTGGCGGCACCAGCAGGGAAGCATACTTTAGCAATAAGCCTTCTCTAATAATTATGAACAAACCCTTTTGGCCCGAAATTATTGAGGCAGGTTGTGCATTGCAATCCATTGCCCATAAAAATGAGATATTGAAAAATGTACAATTACTCAATAATCTTCCACTCCATTTCAACAGTGCTATATTTGGCAATGGAAACGCTGCGGCAAGCATTGGCGCAAACATCCGGGTTTCTTAATTAATTTTTTAAATTGGCTACACAAAAGAAAATATTAGTTTCTGTTATCTCCGACCTTACCACCGATCAACGGGTAATTAGAATTTGTACCTGCTTACAACAAATGGGTTTTAATGTTATGGTAATTGCACGCTCATTCAACAATAGCCTGCCTTTAGATAATTACAAATTTGAAGCAACAAGGATAAAATGTTTTTGTAAGAAAGGATTTTTACAATACGCAGAATTCAATATTAAACTGTTTATAAAATTGCTCTTTAGTAAAACAGATTATTTATTATCAAACGACCTGGATACATTGTTGCCCAATTATATTGTGAGCAAAGTAAAAGGAAAAAAGATTTTTTACGACACACATGAATATTTTACCGGAGTACCGGAGCTGCGGCAATCGCCTTTTAAACGAAGGGTTTGGAAAACCATTGAGAATTGGATATTGCCAAAACTACCCATAGTATATACTGTAAATAACTCGGTAAAAGATACCTACGAAAAAGAGTATGGCAATATCATTTCTGTAATACGCAATGTTCCCGTTACCGAAAGGATTGAACCAATGCCCTTACCAGAAAAATGGATTGGCAAAAAAATAATTTTAATGCAGGGTGCAGGTATCAATGTTGGCCGTGGCGGAATGGAATTATTACAAGCAGTTTCACTATTACCTGATGAGTTTTTTTTACTGTATATAGGCAGTGGAACAGAATGGGAAACCATTGCTCAAAAAACAAAAGAATGGAAATTAACCCATAGGGTTGAAATGATTGCCAAGCTTCCACCGGCACAATTAAAACGATATACCCTGCTGGCGCATATTGGTTGCAGTCTCGATTCTTTTGACGACATCAACTACTTGTTTAATCTGCCCAATAAAATATTTGATTATATTCATGCCGGTGTGCCGGTAATAGCAACAGCAATACCGGAAGTAAAAAAAATAATGGATGAATATAAATGTGGCATTTGCATTGATAATCTTTTACCCGCAACTATTGCAGAAAGCATAATGCAATTAATGGATTCACCCCAAACTTATGAAGCCTTTAAACAACAATGTATAATTGCTGCAAAGGATTTATGTTGGGAAAATGAGTCAGAAAAACTAAAACAAATTTATAGGCCTTATTTGTGAGCCATCGTTATTTACATATCATTTCTTTGGATGTGCCCTACCCCGCCGATTATGGCGGTGTGATGGACATCTTTTATAAAATTTGCAGCCTTCACAATGCTGGCATTCGAATTTACCTGCATTGTTTTTCAAACGGCCGCCCACCGCAGGATGAACTGGACCAATACTGTGAGGAGGTTTTTTATTACAAAAGGAAAAATTTTTTTCAGGCATTGCCATTTAATATACCTTTTATGGTGGCTTCCCGAAACAACGATGCATTGCTAAATAATCTTCAAAAAGATAACCATCCAATTTTGCTCGAAGGAATTCAATGCAGTTACCTGCTGCATTGCAATGCATTGCCCAATCGTAGATTTTATTTACGCTTACACAATACCGAATACCTCTATTACCAAAAGTTGGCAGAGTTGGAACAAAACATTTTTAAGAAATGGTATTATCAGAATGAATGCAGGCTTTTAAAAAAGTATGAACAAAGCATAAGCCACAAAGCACCTCTTTTTGCATTGAGCAAAAGCGATATGGCAGTATATAAAAAACGGTTTGGCATTTTCACCATACATTTTATTCCTGCCTTTACGCCCTGGGAAAAATTAAACCCTGCAGAGGGCAAAGGAAAATATTGCCTGTACCATGGCAATCTCTCCATAAATGAAAACGAGCAAGCAGTGTTGTGGTTACTCAATAATGTGTTTTGCAAAACAAACATTCCTTTTATTGTTGCAGGCAAGCGGCCATCCGACAAATTGGAAGCAGCCATTGAAAAATTTGCTAATTGCACTTTAATAGAAAACCCAACCAATAAAGAAATGCAGGAATTGGTAGAACAGGCACAGGTTAACGTACTTCCCTCCTTTAACAACACAGGTGTAAAACTGAAATTACTAAATGCTTTGTACAACGGCCGGCATTGCCTGGTAAACAAAGCAAGTATTGAAGGAGCCGAATTGGAACAAACCTGCACCATAGCGCAGGAGCCCGAAAAATTTTTAGCAGCAACCATTCAACTTTTTGGTAAAGAATTCTCCAAAGAAGATTTGGCCGTAAGACAACAAGCTTTAGCCTTATGGTACAATAATGAAAGAAACGCCGCACAACTTATTTCATTGATTGATTTTGGCGTTGAAAAGCTCTAATGATTCACAGTAGCATTGTCCCACACTTTGCCGCTCTCTGTTTTAATGGTACGAGCCGGATATTTATTAATAACCCTGTAATCGTGTGTAGCCATAATAATAGCAGTATCGTAGTCTTTAGCAATTTGAAACAACAGTTGCATAATTTCATCGCTTGTTTCGGGGTCTAAATTTCCGGTGGGCTCATCTGCCAATATCAGGCGGGGAGAGTTTAATAAAGCCCTTGCAATATCAACCCTTTGTTGTTCACCACCACTCAATTCAAAAGGCATTTTAAAACCTTTGGTTTTTAAATTCACTTTATCCAGCACATCGGCAATTTTTTCATCCATTAGTTTTTCATCTTTCCAGCCGGTTGCCTTTAAAACAAACTTGAGGTTGTTATTTACATTTCTATCGGTGAGCAATTGAAAATCCTGGAATACCACGCCTAAATTTCTGCGTAAAAACGGAACCGTTTTCCAGGTAAGCTTCCTCAATTCGTGCCCGGCCACCCAGCCTTCGCCGTTTTTTAATTCCAAATCGCCATACATGGTTTTGAGTAAGCTACTTTTTCCGGTGCCGGTTTTCCCAACTAAATACACAAACTCACCTTTATTGATTGATATACTTACATCACTCAACACAAGGTTATCGCCCTGGTATATATTTACATTCTTTAATTCTACTATTGATTGCGACATAATTTATTTGGTTGATGGGTTCTTTACAGTATTACACTCGTCATTCGAGCAAATTTATAGCCGATACATCACCCGTACAACAAAAATTTAAAACATTCCTGTTAAAATGTGGATAACTATATTTTTAGTTTTACAACTAAATAATTAGTTTTATGTGGTAATAATAAAAAAATGAGTAAACAATTAACCAGGGCCGAAGAACAAATAATGCAGGTAATATGGAAGCTCGACAAAGCTTTTTTAAGAGAAATAATGGAAGCATTGCCCGAGCCAAAGCCGCACAACAATACCGTTGCAACCATTATAAAAATATTGGTAGAAAAAGAATTTGTGGGTATTAATAGTTTTGGTCGCATGCATCAATACTATCCATTGATAGCAAAAGATGTGTACAGCAAATCGAGCCTTAAAACATTGGTAAAATCATATTTTGGAGGCAATTATAGCAACGCCGTTTCTTTTATGGTAAAAGAAAACGGTCTAAGTATTGAAGAGTTGGAATTGTTATTAAAGCAACTCAAAAAAAAGAGTTAGCATTTTCAATTTTTACTAATTAACACAATCCTATTATGCCATACTTTTTTTATTACCTGCTAAAAGTAATTATCTGCTCTACCGTATTATTTGCTTATTACCATTTATTCCTGCGTAATAAAGTATATCATGCCTATAACAGGTTTTACCTGCTTGCTTCCACAACAATTTCATTGATAGTTCCCTTTATTAATTTTAATGTATTGTTTAGTACAGAGCGAACTGCAAGTGCGCCCATACAATTGCTGCAAGTGGTAAACAGTAGCGATGAATATTTAGAAGAAGTAATAATCCGCTCTAATAACCATTCGCTTACCGGCAGCCAATGGATGTTGATTTGCTACAGCCTGGTCTCCTTAATTTTATTGCTGGGCTTAATAAAACTTTGGGTGCATCTATATGGCATTATCAAGCGTAGCCATCAGCAAACAATAAACAATGTTGTATTTGTAGAAAGCAATGCCAAAGGCACACCGTTTTCTTTTTTCTGTTTTATTTTTTGGAACAATGCTATTGATATTAACAGCGTTAATGGCAAACGCATTCTTACCCACGAAATAGCACATGTAAAAGAAAAGCACAGTTACGATAAACTGTACATAAATTTTTTACTCATTTTTTTCTGGATTAATCCCATTTTTTGGTTTATTAAAAAAGAGCTAAGCCTCATTCATGAGTTTATAGCCGATAAAAAAGCCATTGAAGATAATGATGCAGGGGCCCTTGCAGCCATGATTATTCAAAGTGCTTATCCACATCATTCGTACCTGCTGAGCAACCATTTTTTTTATTCACCTGTTAAAAGAAGATTGAAAATGCTTTCAAAATACAAAAATTCAAAAGCGGGTTATTTCTACAGAATATTAGCCTTGCCGGTTGTACTGTTTTTAATAGCGGTACTTACCATAAAAGCAAAATCGGGCATTAGTGAAATGTTGAACCCCTCAAAAAAAATTACCGTAGTTATTGATGCAGGCCATGGCGGTACCGATGGCGGTGCAACTGCATCCGACAATATAACTATGGAAAAAGCTATTACGCTTTCGCTTGTTAATAAAATTAAAGAGCTCAACACTTACTCAAATATTAATTTGGTATTTACAAGGGAGACAGACGTTTATCAACATCCAAAAGAGAAAGCTGCCATTTCTAGAGCAGCTTCGCCCGACTTGTTTATTAGCATTCATGCTGCAAGCAGCCCGGGCAACCACCAAACAAAATGGTCGGGTTTAGAAGTGTTTGTTGCCAGGGATTCTTTTCAAAATAGTTTTGGCAGTAAATTATTTGCATCTTCCTTAATTCAGCAATTCAATAATGGGAATTATAAATTGGCTATTGCAAAAAATCCTATACAAAGTAAAAATAGAATTCATGTATTACAGGCATTGGAATGCCCATCGGTATTAATTGAAGCGGGCTATTTGAATAATCCCGGCGACTTTAAATATCTGCAATCTGAAGAAGGCCAAAATGCATTTGCTAAAAATGTTTTGGCAGCAATTGCAGTATATGCACAAAACATGCAGCTATTAGTTAATGAAAAACAAGATACCATTCCATCATTAGACCTAGGTAGTTATAAAGGCGTAAAAATTACCGGAATAATGGTAAAAGAAAGAAGCAATAAAATAGTTGTAAGCTTAATAAACGGAAAAAAAATAACAATGACCGCTGCCGAAGCACAAAAAGAAGGAATTATCCCTCCTCCTCCACCGCCGCCACCTGTAGCACCTCCACCACCTCCTCCGCTTCCACCTCCGCCACCACCGCCTCCGGCAAAACCCGAATCGGATTTAACTGAAGTGGTGGTAGTAGGCTATCCCAAAGCCAATGGCAACGAGGTACCTATTTCAACCGATGCCAGCCATTATTTTAATGGCAATGTAAAAACTATTAATGGCGAAAAGCCTACTATAATTTTGGAAGGCAAAGCCATTACTTACGAGAAAATGAAAGCAATTAATCCCAACAGCATTGATAGGATAAATGTTTTAAAAGGAGTTAATGCTACTAATAAGTACGGTGATGAAGTTAAAAACGGAGTGATTGAAATATTTTTAAAAGGGGATGTTCAGTTTGACGGTAATGATCAATTTTCGGTAGATGGAAAAATACTTACAAGAAATAAGGGAAACAAAGCACTTTACATTGGAGTAGAAAACATTTTACATATAACTGGTAATACAGGAAAGGTATTAGCCGTATTATCCAACGAAGGTTCTGCTATGGGGAACATTAGTAATGCTTCGGGCAAATGGATTGCAAAATTTACTTCTACCGGAAATGCTGTTATTAGAATAATGGACGCAGCTACTGGCAAAACTTTATCCATGTATAATTTTTTAGTTGAAAAACTTACGGACGAAACGAAAGATTATAACTCCTTCATAACTACTCTTGCACTTAATGAAATTACTTTTACCAAAGTAGAAGAATCAGCCAGTTTTCCCGGAGGCACTGAAGCCTGGACAAAATATTTACAAAAAAAACTAAAAGTAAATACACCTTTAGATGAAGGATGGGCCGAGGGCACTTATCGGATAATAGTACAATTTACGGTAGATATTAATGGCACTATTGATAACATATCTACCTTAAACTACAAAGATTCTAAAACTGCTCAAACATGTATTGACCTTATTAAAAATGGGCCAAAGTGGATTCCGGCCAGGCAAAATGGCCGTGCTGTACGATCTATTCGCAAACAACCCATTACGTTTGTAATAGAAGAACAGGATGAAGAACCCAAACCTTCTGCACCTATTACAAAAAGTTAAACCAACTTTTAAGCTGTAATAAAAGAGATAACCCAGTTACAAAAAAACATATTAAAGCTGTTGAATTAGTTTCAACGGCTTTTTTATTTTTAAATTTTATGGTCGAAATAATTAGAATGCAATTTCGTTATCTTCATTACATAAAAATATCCAACATGAAATCGGCATTGCTCAGTACTTTACTTATTGTAATTTTTCAAACCATCGTTTTTGCACAATCTGCTTCTATACCCGTGCCTGCCCCTTTAAATACTGCAACAAAGGCAACAGCAATAAAAATTACGGGGGAAGGAAATGGATTTGCACTCGGCTTAAAAGTACCATCAGCAATCATTAGCATTGATACCAGCATTAAAGTGGCGCCCAACTTTGCATACCTCAGTATTGAAATGGAAGAAATAACCGGCTCATCCCTGGTAGAAATAATGAATGGTAGCACTTACTTTTGGGTAAATGATAAAGCAGGTAAGCCTATAAAAATTGGCCTAAAATTTTTGAAAAAAATAAAAAGCACAATGGAAAACAACAATGTACTATTTGTTGCCAAAATTCCATTTAAAATAGAAACAGATAAAAACCCCTATACCGTAAGGTTTCGCTGGATTGGCCCCGATAAAAAGAAAATGATTGATTATACCGTATTGGTAAAATAATATGTAATACTTACTCACCCAATATTACCCCAATAAAAAAGCGAACCCCTGGTTCGCTAAATATTTTTAGGAGATGAATATGAGATAATACTATTTTACTGCCTTTCTTCTATCATAAGCCTTTTTTGCTCCCAAGCCAATACCTGCTGCAATTAATAAACTCAGTCCGCCATCAATAGGACATTCAATATCCGGACTGGTGCATGGGTCGCCCNNAGACAATCAGTTTGGAAACACATTCATAAATACAATTAAAAAGGGCGATGTAATAATTAATGCTCAAAGAAAAAATTGGAAACCCCACGTTTTTGGTATTGGTATAGTTTCAAGTGACAAATGCGAATGGCAAGAAATTGAAAATACTCCAAGCGGTGCATATTGCAGACATCTAAATCCATACTTGACAAAAGATAGAGTTTCAAAACTCAATCTAGATTTCAGTGGAACTGCTTACTATGGTGACAATAAACAAATACCTGCACTTTACCAATTACACCATCAGAGAAATGAGAATGACAAAAGATTGGTAGAAATTATAGAAAATGAACTAGAAATGGCAAAAAAAGAACAAGACATACAGAAGTTTGTAGACTTACTAAAAACAAACAAAAATATTATTCTCACAGGTGCTCCAGGGACAGGTAAAACATTTTTAACTAAACAAATTGCAAAGCAACTGATTGGTGCAAAAACCAATGAAGAATTAGAAGAAAGCGGNNTGCAATTCCACCCTTCCTATGACTACACAGACTTTGTCGAAGGACTAAGACCAACTCCACCAGATGAAAACGGAATAATCGGCTTTGAAATTAAAGACGGTATTTTCAAATCGTTCTGCCAAAAAGCTTCAGAAGCAAAGTTTTCCGAAATAGTTGACAATTTTGATGTGGCTTGGGAAAGTTTATTGACGGCAGTAAGAAATAATATTTCTCAAGGCGTATTAACAACTATTGGTTCTTGGGATTACGGTTTATCTTCAAAAGACTCATTGAAATATTCCTCTGTAAACACGCCTTCTCAATACAATTTTACTATCA
>DEHT01000102.1:0-46383 GCA_002352045.1 Chitinophagaceae bacterium UBA2793
ATCATAATCATTTGCCCTATACAAATGCAATTCCACACTATCGCCAATTATTCGGCTAAAGAAAAAACCATTTACAAAATTACTATCCTGCGGTACAATGGGAATAAATACCAGGGTTTCCTGGGTTTCATTTTCACCATTTCTGCTGAGGGCTTTGTTGTAAATAGAAACTTGCGATTTTTCCCATATTGCATACCCGTCTTTTTTTGCAAGAGACGGCACAAAATGTCCTAAACTGTTTTGTTTTTTTAAAGCGGCAATTACTTTATGTACTATTGCAGGAGTGCCGGGTTTTGTAGCAAAAAATTTTGCTTCTATTTCTTCCGTGGAAGCTGTTTTGGAGATGCTATCCAGTTTTTTACAACTGTTATTGATTACTGCAGCAAGCATAAAAACTGCAACAATTAAAACGGTAAGTTTTGCGGGGGGGGGGTAAAGAATTTCATATACATTTTGTATTTGCTGTATGAATATAAAACCTTTATTTATTTGAGGCAAATTTATTTTTCTTAAAAGCTATTGAATGCTCTTTTTTATGTTGTACCTTTTTGAGAATAAAATCAATGAATGAGTTAATGAATAATGCCATGCAGACTCAACTCAATATTTTTCATCGAAATTCCAAAGCAATTTTAAATAAATTTCCTCAATGGAGTTACATCAATAAACTTTACACATGAAACAACTATTCATTGTTTTGGCATTTTTGTTTTTAATAATAGTAAATGTACAAGCACAAACAAATGCATCTGTAACCATCAGCAATGTAAACCTGGTAGATGTAGTTAAACAAAAAATTATTCCCAATGCATCGGTTCAGTTTGTAAATGGGAAAATTGAAAATATTGCAATTGGGAAAAAGCAACTTAGCAGTGCAACAACAATTGATGGCAAGGGCAAATATTTAATTCCCGGGTTAACGGATGCTCATATACACTTTTTTCAGAGTGCTGGATTATATACCCGGCCCGATGTAATAGATTTTAGAAAATTGGTTCCCTACCAAAAAGAAATTGACCAAAGTAAAAAAGAAATGGCCGATATAATGAAATGGACTTTGTACAATGGAATTACCACTGTAATTGATGTAGGTGCCACCTATAATTTATTAACCGAAAGAAAAAAATACACCGACAGTTCTTTTGCTCCCACCGTTTTTATGACTGGCCCTTTGCTCACCACTTATGAACCGGAAGTGTACAAAGGCCTGGGTAACGATCGGCCATTTAGCCTGGTAAAAACAGAGGACGATGCTCGTAAAATGGTACAGGAGCAATTGCCTTACAGCCCCGATTTTATAAAAATATGGTACATAGTAATTGGAAAAAATAAAGAAGAAGTGGCACGCAAACATTTGCCCGTGGTGAAAGCAGTGATTGATGAAGCACATAAAAACAATTTGAAAGTGGCCGTACATGCTACCGAAAGAATTACGGCTCAATTAGCAGTTGAAAACGGTGCCGATTTTTTGGTGCATGGCATTGATGATGAACCGGTGAACGATGCATTTGTGAAATTATTAAAAGAAAAGAAAACGGTGCTTTGCCCAACTCTGGTTGTAAGTAAAAACTATGGAAATGTATTGGGGCAATACTATCATTTTTCTGCAACGGAATTTACCAAAGCCAATCCATTTATGCTCGGCAGCTTATTTGATTTACAGCATATCAACGATGCTAAAATAAAAATGTACCGGGAAGCCATTCGAAAAAATAAAGCCAACGAAGATGCAGATGATTCTTTACGATTGGTAAACCTCAAAAAACTAAGCGATGGCGGTGTACACATTGCGGCCGGTACCGATGCAGGTAATATTGGCACACAACACGGGGGCTCTTATTTAACCGAATTGCTTGCCATGCAAAAAGCCGGCATGAGTAACTGGCAAATTCTTCGTTCTGCTACCATTGTTCCCACTAATATATTAAATAAAGAAAACCAGGCAGGAAGTATTGCAAAAGGAAAAGCAGCCGATATGGTTTTGCTGGATGCCGATCCATTGACCGATTTAAATAATCTTGCAAAAATTTCCTTAGTAGTAAATAAGGGAAACATTATTTATCCCGATAGTTTAATTAAAGAAACAGCACTTGCATTGGTGCAACGCCAATTGAATGCTTACAATGCAAGAAATTTAGAAGCATTTATAGAGCCTTATGCCGATGATGTAGAACTGTACGATTACAAAACCGGAAAATTATTGGGAAAAGGCAAAGAGCAAATGCGAAAAGATTATGCATTCTTTAAACAGGTACCCGAATTGCATTGCGAAATAAAAGCAAGAATAGAGCAGGGAAATATTATTATAGACAAGGAAAGTGTATCGGGTTTTGGAGAAAGGAAGGTTGAAGCAACAGCCATTTATCACATTGAAGGAAACAAAATAAAGAAGGTTTATTTTATTCAGTAATCAATATTGCTCGTAAGTTTAATAAATTTAACCTCGAAGTTTACGAGAACGCAAAACGCTAAAAGAGCAACAAGAAACACAAAATGAGTAACGAGAATAAGCAATCGAAAGCTTTTTTATTTGATATGAACGGCACCATCATTGATGATATGCATTACCACGAAAAAGCCTGGTTCGATATGTTGAATGAAGAATTAAATGCCGGTATGACGATGGCCCAGGTAAAAAGCCACATGTATGGTAAAAATGAAGAACTATTTGAAAGGGTTTTTGGAAAAAACACATACAGTTTGGAGCAGGTGGCCGATTANNGGCACAGCCGCCAGCCCGTTCAATGTAAATTATGTGTTGGATAATATTCCGGTGAGGCAATATTTTAATGCCATTATCACTGCCGATGATGTGCCGGTAAGCAAACCCAATCCCGATGTGTTTTTAAAATGTGCCGATGAATTGGGAGTAGCTTACATCAACTGCATTGTTTTTGAAGATTCTCCCAAAGGAGTGGAAGCTGCCAAAAACGCCGGAATGAAAGCCATCGTTATAAAAACCTACCATACTGAGGAGGAGTTTTCTCACTTAGATAATATTTTGATGTTTATTGAGGATTATGCCGATGCCAGGCTTTTTGCGCTCCTTGATTAGTGGCCATTTTTTATATATTAGTTTTTAATTTATGTAATTTATTTTGAGGTTTCGGGTGTGATTTTATCAAAAATCAAAAAATAAATTTAAAATTAAATCTTTAATCTTTAATATTTACCTATTTTTAGTGCAGTTATTTCGATTGCAACGCCATTCATTTTAAATTATTATTTATGTCAATGAATCGTAGGCTTGCATTAATTCCATTTCTTTTATTGGTAATAGTTGCAGTGGTAGCAATGTTTTTTTCACCCTCAGCTACTGCTCCTGCCAGCGCTTACGATATAAATACTGCCGACACAGCCTGGATGCTTACAGCCTGTGCCCTGGTTTTAATAATGACACCGGGATTGGCATTTTTTTATGGCGGAATGGTTTCTAAAAAAAATGTAATCAGCACTATGTTGCAGAGTTATATATGTATGGCTGTAATTACAATCATTTGGGTGGTATTTGGGTTTAGCCTGGCATTTGGTGAATCTATCGGTGGCTTTATTGGTAATCCAACAACCTTTTTTTTAATGAAGGGCGTTATCAATGGTAAGCCCTGGGAGCTTGCGCCAACAGTGCCATTAATGTTATTTGCATTTTACCAGTTAAAATTTGCAATCATTACGCCGGCATTAATAACCGGTGCTTTTGCAGAGCGTATTAAATTCACCTCCTATCTTTTATTCATTTGCCTGTTTAGTATTTTTATTTATGCACCGTTGGCACATGCTACCTGGCATCCCAATGGTATTTTATTTAAGTATGGAGTGTTGGATTTTGCAGGCGGAACTGTGGTACACATGAGTGCTGGAATTGCTGCATTGGTTGGCGCAATGTATTTAAAAAAGCGCCAGGAAATTGCACATGCTCCCGCCCGAATAACTTATGTATTGCTGGGTGCCGGGCTACTATGGTTTGGCTGGTTTGGCTTTAATGCCGGCTCGGCCTATGGTGCCAATTTATTATCGGCCAACGCATTGGGTACTACCAGCACAGCCAGCGCTGCTGCGGCTTTTGCATGGATAATGTTAGATGCGGTAAGAGGAAGAAAACCTTCGGCAATGGGTGCATGTATTGGCGCTGTAGTTGGGTTAGTAGCCATTACACCAGGGGCGGGCTTTGTTAGTATTTCGCATTCGTTAACCATTGGTGTGCTTAGCAGTTTTATAAGTAACATGATGGTAGAATGGCGTACGCACAAAACCGGTATTGATGATACACTCGATGTTTTTCCATGCCATGGCGTAGGTGGAATTGTGGGGTTTTTATTAACAGCCGTTTTTGCCGATCAGCATATTAACACAGCCAACACAACCGGCAATGGTTTGTTCTTTGGTGAATCAAAATTATTTATCGTTCATTTATTAACCACTCTTGGAGTAATTGTTTTTGTTGCAATAGGTAGTTATTTTATTTTAAAAATTACCGACTTGCTCACTCCTTTAAGAGTAACTGCTGAGGAAGAATTTCAGGGCCTGGATATAAGCCAGCATGGTGAAAAATTGTAGTGGTTGTTGATTGAATTGATAATTGAATATTTACTTTTTAGAATAACCACCTATTTCAAATAAATTTTGCTTTTGATAAAGAATATTCATTTTTGAGTGCATGAATTACTATGCTTGAAATAATATTCGTAAAGTCAACCAACCTTACCAACCCGTTTAAGGATTTTAATTATTTTAATTGTTGCACTTCAGTCATTCATGCAATTGGATACAGCATTTGAGGTATTGCAAAATGATAAAACCATTGATACTTTTATATTGACATCTCAATAAAAGTTTATCAATTTTTATTGCTTAATGGGTTACAAATTATTTGTGACTTTTCTTCAGCACCGGCTGCTCATACAGTTCATTTGCTAATCAATAAAAACACTGTACAAAGCAACAGCTTCAAGTAAACAGCCACTTTAAATAATTTGCAATTCGCTATTTATTCATTTCAAAATTTTTTTTTATGCCTTGTACTCCTCAAATGATTGAGAAAGCATTAGAATGTGCTGCTCAATACCGCCTTGTATCATTTACCGCTACTCCGGCCCGGGTTACACCCGGCCAGCCGGTAACATTGCGATGGAATATTGACCGGTCTTCCACCTGTAATGCCCAGATAAGAATTAATGGGATAACTGTTCCGATGGACGGCTCAAAAGTAGTGAACCCATTATCCGATACCACGTACAGGATAACGCTGCATCCTCCCTGTAATATTATTAGAAGTTTGGGCTCCGTTTTAGTAGATGTGAACGACCAAAGTTGCCGCACTACTTTTATACCCGAGAGCCTGGTACGCCAGCAAATTATAAATGCGGTTAACTTTCAAATACAAGAGTACAATAAAACCACCAGCAACGATTTATCGAAACACAGTGAAACCTCAGTTGAAATTGACAGCAGTGGAATAAGTATAAAATTGCGATTACGGGCCGCTATTAATAATTTCCCCGATCCGGATATTAATGTGGATATGAAAGTAGGTGCAGGAGTAGGGCCTGGAAATACTGTTACTGTTTTTTATCGCTCCTTTTCGGTAGATGTAGATTGGCCCTGGTGGGTTACAGGAATTAGCCTGGGTATTACCAAAATTGTGGAAGAAATTGTGGAAGGAAGAATTGAGGATGAAATTAAAAGAAGTATTTTAACCGGGTTACAATCGCAAATTAGTGCCGCAGCAAGAGCTATTCCCGGTGTGTTGGCATCTATTCAAACATCGCAGGATGCAATTCAATTAAAAATTTGTTAGTAAAAACGAAAGCATCGGTTTTCAAAACAATTGGCAAAGCAACATTCAATGATGTTGCTTTTTTCTTATAAATTTATTAATAATCAAAATTGACTATTTTTATTTTTCATAACTAACTTAATTAACCCCTGCCGGTAATACATAAAAATGCTTTTTAACTCAGTAAGCTTTGCCATCTTTTTGCCCATTGTATTTTTCCTTTATTGGTTTGTAACCAATAAAAACCTAAAAATCCAAAATGCTTTATTGTTATTTGCCAGCTATTTTTTTTATGCTTGCTGGGATTGGCGATTTATGTTTTTATTGATGTTTTCTACGTTACTCGATTTTTTTACGGGTTTGAAAATGCAGGATGCCCAAAATTTAAAAGAAAAGAAAATATGGTTTTGGCTCAGCATAATTATCAATTTAGGATTCCTGGGAGTATTCAAATATTTTAATTTTTTTGCAGCATCTTTTGCCGAAGCTGCATCAAGTTTAGGTTGGGAAGTAAGTGTAGTTGTGATAAAAGTTGTACTACCGGTAGGCATTTCGTTTTATACTTTTCACGGGCTTTCTTATGTAATTGATATTTACAACCAAAGAATAAAGGCCGAAAGAAATTTTGTGGATTATGCAGTGTTTGTAAGCTTCTTTCCCTTGTTGGTTGCAGGGCCTATAGAAAGAGCAACACATTTATTGCCACAAATAAAAAAGGAAAGAGTATTTAATTATACAAAAGCGGTGGATGGTATGCGGCAAATTTTGTGGGGATTGTTTAAGAAAATTATTATTGCAGATAACTGCGCCGAAATTGCCAATTATATTTTTAATAATTCAGAAAATTTACATGGCAGCACTTTGGTTTTAGGGGCACTCTTTTTTGCCTTCCAGATTTATGGTGATTTTTCAGGCTACTCGGATATAGCATTAGGAACAGCTCGTTTGTTTGGAATTGAGCTTTTAAAAAATTTTTCTTTCCCATATTTCTCCAGGGACATTGCAGAGTTTTGGAGGCGTTGGCATATTTCACTTTCGTCCTGGTTCAAAGATTATTTGTATATACCATTGGGTGGAAGCAAGGGTGGCAATTGGATGCGTATTAAAAATACTTTTATCATTTTTATTGTAAGTGGGTTTTGGCATGGAGCCAACTGGACATTTATTATTTGGGGATTTTTGAATGCACTTTTTATAATGCCATCCATTTTGCTCAAAACAAATCGTAACAATTTAAATATAGTGGCAATGGGTAAATGGCTTCCATCGGGCAAAGAGTTATTACAAATGATGCTAACCTTTTCGCTCACTGTATTTGCCTGGATTTTTTTTAGGGCAGAAAATGTAACCCATGCATTTAGTTATATAGCAGGCATTTTTTCTACTTCTCTATTTACTGTTCCGGATTTTTCGGGCTTTTCGGGTGGGCTTAAAGCAATTGCAGTAGCCGGTTTTTTTGTATTTGTCTTTTTAATAATTGAATGGATGGGAAGAGAAGAGCAGTATGCCATTGCAAAAATTGGAAACGGGTGGAGCAGGATTTTCCGGTGGAGTTTTTATGCTTTCATTGTTTTCTGTATTGGCATGTTTATGCAAACAGAAGAATCGCCTTTTATTTATTTTCAATTTTAACAACATGCGAAAATTTATTGGAAATAGTTTTTTGTTTGCAGTTTTCACAGTAATTGTTTACCTGTTGCTCATTGCTGCCTATGGGGTAATGCCTAAAAAAATGTATAAAAACATCAATTATGCAACCGGAGCTTATGGTCACATGTTTTCCCGAATGTCCGAAGTAAAACAAACTAAAGATGTGGACATTTTATTTTTAGGTTCTTCGCATTCTTACCGTGGTTTTAATCCCCAGTATTTTTCCGGATATAAAACCTTTAATCTGGGTTCCAGTGCTCAAACACCCATACAAACCAACCTCCTTCTAAAGCGATATTTGCATCAGCTTAATCCTAAAACAATCGTTTATGAAGTGTATCCTATTTCACTATCTATTGATGGAGTTGAATCATCATCCGATATTATAGCGAATGATAAGAATGATTTTCTGTCGGCTGAAATGGCAACCAAAATAAATCATATAACTACTTATAATACCCTGTTGTATGGTTTTTACAGAGATATGTTTAGCCTGAATAAGTCTTTTATGGAACCTAAGAAGATAGGGTTCGACACTTATGTTCCAGGTGGATATGTTGAAAGAACTGTTAGCTTTTATAAACCTAAAAACAACTCATTGCAACGAGCTTATCATATACAAGCAAACCAGTTAAAAGCATTTGAAGAAAATATGGTACTCATTAAAAGGAGTGGCATACAATTAATATTGGTACAAGCTCCTGTACCATCTACGGTTTATAATTCTTACAGCAATAATGATTACTACGATAGTTTAATGAATAGTTTTAGTGTTCCTTATTATAACTTCAATAAACTTCTTGCTTTGAACGATTCGCTCCACTTTTACGACAGCAGTCATTTGAATCAAATTGGGGTAAAAATATTTAATGAAAAGTTGCTGGAAAAGCTACAATAAAAAAGATGCAGGTGATTAAGCCTGCATCTTTTTAGCCTTATAAAGGTTGTAAGAATTGTTTTTATTATACGCAACTTCAATTCTTTAATGTCTGCGTTTTTTTATCACTACTTTTTTATTTCCTCTTGGCCCGCTAACGGTGGTTTTCGTTCTTACATGCCCTCTTGGGCCTACTGTTTTTGTTCTGGATACCCTGTAGTTGCCAACGGTTCTTGCATGTTTAGTTCTAACTGTAACAGATGTAACCCTGTGTGGTTTGTAAATTCTATGAGCATAACCAACTCTATGAACGTGTACCACGTTGTAGCCTGAATAATATGGCCTGCGATACGGATGCCACACATGCCATCTCATAGGCTTCCAGGGTCTCCAGCCCATTGGATAATAACTCCACCTCCAGGGCGAAATCCAGGGACGATACATGGGCCCATAAATAAAACGAACAGAGGGCCAAAACCATACGTTCACTATAATACCCATTTCAGCCGAATTCATATTTTCTGCGTTGGGGCCATGTACAACACTGTTTTCAACATCCAAGCCCAAAAACACATTGTCATTGTTTTGCTCTCCGGTGGGCTCCACTATTACTTCGGTTCCGTAAATATCTTCGTCGCCTACAATTTGAAGTACAGCAGTTTCATCGCCTGTTTTTTCAATTTCAATTACGGCAATATCCTGGCTTTCTTTTTCTGATACTACTGCCTGCAATGCAAAGGCATGTGCATCTTTTTCACTATTGTCAATTACACGGATATAGTCTATATCACCGTCTTCGTTTAAATCAAGATTATTTACATGATTGTTTTCGGCATTCAACATTTTTTCAAACTCTTCTGGTGATGCCGCTTTTTTAAATAATGCAACCGCAGCTTGCAGGCAAAAGTTGTCGCCGGGAACGCCGGTTGAGTCAATGCCGGATTGGTTTTGAGCTTGGGATGTTGTTGCTAAAACTATGCAAGCAGCAATCAACCTCAATGAACTTTTAATTTTCATAACATTTTAATTTTAACTAAGACTTTACAGATGCCGCTAAGTTTAGTTCATGTAATAATGTTTTTTAAATATAATTAGGGTACAAATCAACTTTCAATTATTGTATTAGCATAATATGATTTTGCTGAGTGATAACTTCTTTTTTATAGCTGCTTATGTAATTCTCACAAGCCCTGCATCCAATACTTACTTAAACCAAAAAAGTAAGAAATGAGAAAATTATGGCTTACCTCCAGCCTGCTATTGTGTATATACATGGCTAGTGCCGGCGATGAAAAAAACAGCGTACCATCAACTGTAAAATCCGTAACCGTTTATCGCAATGGCGCCGAAATGATTCATACAGCTACCGCCAATCTTTCTAAAGGCAGCAGCGAGTTAGTGATTGAAGGTATTAGCAACAGTATTGATATAAACAGTTTGCAGGTTAATTGCCCCAGCACAGTTACCATACTGGGTGTGGAGTTCAGCAATCAATACCTGGTAGAAGAATTATCTACTCCGGCAATAAAAAAAATAAAAGATTCAATAGAGGTAATGAATGAAGCTATTCAACGCATGGATATTTCCATAACCACTACCGATGATTTGCTTTCGGTATTAAAATCAAATAAAGAAATAAAAGGTTCGCAAACAGGGTTAAGTGTAGCTGAACTGATGAAGCTAATGGATTATTATAAAGTAAAATCGGCCGAATTGCAAAACGATTTAACTGCACTGAAAGTAAAAAGAGCCAAACAATATGAGTTGATAAATAAACTCAACCTGCAATTGCGTGAAGAGCAAAAGAAAAATACAAAAACATCTGGCAGAATAATTTTACAATTGTCTGCCGCAATGAATGTGAATAGCGAGTTTACCATTTCTTATCTCACGGCCAACGCCTACTGGGCACCATACTACGACCTTAAAGCAGACAATATCAAAAGTCCGGTAAAAATTATTTACAAAGCAAAAATTAGCCAAACCACCGGTATTGATTGGAAAAAAGTAAAACTCTCCTTATCAACTTCCACACCCAGTCAATATGGCCAGGCGCCCTTATTGCGTAGTTGGTTTTTAAGTTACATTAATCCGGTAAATGCTATCAACAAGCAACTGTACAAAGAAAATTCAATTCAGTCTGCTTTAGATGGCAGGGTTGCAGGCGTGCAGCAAATTAACGAAGTGGTAGTATCAGGCTATAGCAATGCTATAAAATTAAGAGGAGCTGCAAGTAGCCAGGTAAATTCGCAACCGCTTTATATTGTTAATGGTGCCGAAATGAATTACGCCGATTACAGCAGGATAAACCCCGGCAGCATAAAATCTATTGAAGTTTTGAAAGATGCCAATGCTACCGCAATATATGGTGCCAGGGCTTCTAATGGAGTAATAATCACCACGCTAAAAGATGGCTTAGATGAATACGTAACCGTAACAGATAGTGAGCTGGATGTTACTTACGATATTGATTTACCTTATGATGTACCTACCAATGGAAAACAACAAGTAGCCACTTTAAAAGAGGCAGAAGTGCCGGCATTGTTTAAATATTATGCTGTGCCAAAGTTGGATAAAGATGCATTTTTATTGGCTGAGATTGTCAATTGGGAAAAATTAAATTTATTGCCCGGCGAAGCCAATATTATTTTTGAAGGTACGTATGTAGGAAAATCTTTTATTGACCCGGCAAGTACCAACGATACGCTCAATCTTACCTTAGGAAAAGATAAAAGGGTAGTGGTAAAGCGTGAAAAATTGATGGATTATAGCAGCATTAAATTTTTGGGCAGCAACAAACTCCAAACATTCACATACGAGATTACAGTAAGAAATAATAAAAAAGATGCACTGAGTTTTATGCTTAAAGATCAATACCCCATTAGTACCAACAAAGATGTAGAAGTAGAATTGCTAAGCCACAGCGATGCAATGAACAACAAAGAAATTGGGGTACTCACCTGGAAGTTGCAATTGGAGCCGGGTGAAACAAAAAAAATTAGGTTTAGTTATAGTGTTAAATATCCCAGGGGTAAAACGCTCAACTTATAAAATAGGTTCGGGGTTTTAATGGAATCCACCTGCAATAAATTTTTGTGGGTGGATTTTTTTAAAAAATACTTTATGCGTGAATGCCTAAGGGTTTAAATATTTCATTATTGTTCGACAAAATATGAGTTAAAAATGATGTAACCCCAATCATTTGGTTTTACCCCGCCCTCAATATCTTCTCCATCTTTTTTCCTTTAGCAAGTTCATCAACCAGCTTGTCTAAATACCTTGCCTTTTTGGTGAGCGGTGTTTCAATATCTTCAATGCGGTAACCACAAATAACTCCGGTTATTAAATGAGCGTTGGCATTTAGTTTAGCTTTTTTAAAGAAGGTTTCAAAACTCACTTTTTGCTCTATTAGTTCCTGCAACGTTTTTTTATTGAAGCCGGTAAGCCATTGTATTACTTCATGTAATTCATCTATTGTTCGTCCCTTGCTTTCTACTTTAGTTACATAATGCGGGTAAACCGATGCAAAGCTCATTTTTGCAATTCTGGTATCATGTTCGGGAGTAGTAATCATTGTATAAATTTTTGGAAGGGTTAAGTTCGGAATATAATTTCATCAATAAATTTTTTACTTTCTAAAAAACTTTATTTGTCATCAAAAATCGCTTTCCCTTTCACCAGCCACGAAATACCAAATGCTTCTATGGCGATGGTTTCCATCCAAAAGGTTAAATGGTTGGCAGTATATACTTCTTCCGGCATTCCTATTCCTTTATATCCCACAATAAAAATAAATAAAATGGCTGCCAGCATTACTATGGCGCATATTCGATAAATGCGGTTACGCATTTTTTTTCTATTTGTTCTTTCAATAACAGGTTTATCACTCCTGGTAAATACAAAAAAAGAAAGTGCCGCCAACGATAGCAAAAAAATGGCGGCAGAGATGTAATGAAAATTTACCCTTGCACTATTTTCGGCAATGCTGGTTACGGAATAATATTTTTCTGCATCACAGCACACGGTTATATTATTGGTTGGAAACAGCAAAACACAAAATGCAAATATGCCTGCCGTGCAGGATAGAATAAAATCAATGCGTTCTTTGCCCTTATATACCATTAAAAAAATGGCCAACAGGCTTACTATTATACAAAAAATACTTGCTGCCCTGGTAAAATAGTAATGACTGATTGATTCTAACGGTTTCCCGTAGCCGCTATCAATCCAAATGTAGAGCCAAATTAATAAGGGTAATAGCATACCCAATATTCCAACCAGTTTTCTAAGTGTATCCTGGTTGGTTAGGCCAATTCTTTTATCATCCAAAAAATTAAGGTTAAATGGGGGAGTGTTTTTTGGCGTTGTCATTATTGTTAGATTATGGTAATTAAATTTTTTTTCTAAACCCGAACTGTTTATTCTTTTGTTGGTTTAGCCATCAAAATTAATTTTTTTGAATGCAGAACTCGCTACCCAATTTGAAGTATAAAGCTTATTTCAGCTACATAATAATAAATCAACACGCCGGATAAATAAACAGGTATCGTTTAAAATCTTTCTCTCCTTTAGTTTAGTAGCAGAATAAAACCTTTTATCGGCATAATCTTTCTCTGTTAATTTAAAAATTCTTTTGTATGAAAACGTTGCTTCTCATTACCTTACTCTTCAATATTGCCATTAATTCCAATGCCCAAATACCCAACCTTCAATGGGCCAAAAATATTGGTGGCAGCAGGGGCGATGATATTAAAACCGATGCTGCCGGCAATGTATATACTACCGGGTATTTTAGTGGTGTGGCAGATTTTGACCCCGGGCCGGGCACATTTTATTTAACTGCCGATGGTGGAGGTGCCGATGATGCGTATGTATCTAAATTAGACACTTACGGAAATTTTTTATGGGCTGCCCGGCTGGGTGGCGATGCTACCAATTATAATTTTTCTGTGGAAGTAGATGCAAGTGGCAATGTATATTCTGCAGGGCGATTTAGTGGTACGGTAGATTTTGACCCCGGGCCGGGCATATTCAATATTACCAGCCTCGGACAATATGATATTGGCATTTCAAAATTAGATGCCGCAGGAAATTTTGTTTGGGCAAAAAGGTTTGGTGGCACCCAGTCAGAAACAGCCAATGCATTATTGATAGATGATGCAGGAAATATTTGCATCACAGGAATATTTGTTGGCATTGCTGATTTTGATCCCGGCCCTGCTGTTTTTAACCTGAATGGCAATGGTGTTTTTGGCGAAAGTTTTATTGCCAAATTAAATGCCGATGGAAATTTTATTTGGGCAAAAGAAATTGACGGATATTTTGCCGAAGGCTTTGGCATTAGCAAAGATGCAACAGGCAACTTGTATGTATGCGGCACTTTTGATCAAGCGGTGGACCTTGACCCCGGCGTTGCGGTATTTAATGTAACCACTTCGGGTGCTGCCGATGCCTTCCTGGTAAAGCTGGATGTCAATGGTAATTTTATTTGGGGCAAATCTTTTGGCGGTATAGGTTCTCAAACCTGTAAATCAGTTGCGGTTGATGCCACAGGTAATGTATTGCTTACAGGCTATTTCCCTTTTACTGTTGACTTTGACCCCGGCGCTGCTGTCTTTAATATTACAGCCCTTGGAGCTTCTGATGCTTATGTTTTAAAATTAGATGGCTCAGGAAATTTTATTTGGGCAAAAGTTTTTTCCGGTACGGCTGCCGATAATGCTAACGATATTGCAGTAGATGTAATGGGTAATGTATTTGTTACCGGATTATTTCAATTTACTGCCGACTTTGACCCCGGACCCGGCGTTTATAATTTAACTGCATTAAGCAACGATATCTACATTGCAAAGCTGGATGCCGCAGGTAATTTTGGATGGGCTATAAAATATGGTGGCACTACTTTAGATGCAGGACTCTCCATTTTTGTAGCTGCTACAGGTAATATTTATGCTACCGGTTTTTTTGAAGAAGTGGTTGACTTTGACCCCGGACCCGGTATAACAACACTAAACTCCAGCACCGGCCGAACTTTTATAGTGAACCTGGGAAACGGCACACTGCCACTAACCTTACTTGAGTTTTCAGGGAAAAATACAGTGGTAGGCAATGAATTAATTTGGAAAACCGCACAGGAAATTAATACCAGCCATTTTGAAATTCAATGGAGCAGCAACGGGCAACAATTTAATTCCATCAGCACTTTGCCGGCAGCAGGCAACAGCACACAAACAAAACAATACCGTTTTTTACATACTCAACCTTTAAGCGGCAATAATTTTTACCGCCTTAAAATGGTGGATGCCGACGGACGTTTTACTTATTCAAATATTGTAACAGTACAGGTAAAATCTGCCGGCAATGCAGTGGATGTTTTTCCCAACCCGGTAGTGCAGGTGATGCAATTAAAAATCACTTCTCTTAAAAATGAAACAGTGCAGTTGCAATTAATAAATGCAATGGGTATGCAAGTGGCTTCAAAACAAATCCACTTATCACAAGGCCTCAACATTTTTTCATGGGATATAAAAAGCGTAGCAACCGGAAAATATTTTTTGGTAGATGAAAAAAAACAATACCAACCGATTTCAATTATTAAACAAGAAAACTAATATGAAAAAGCTACTCATCTTTTTTTTGCTATTGTCCATATCAAAATATGATTTGGCACAAAACGTGGGCATAGGCACTGCCGAGCCTTTCAACAAACTTGATGTATTAGGCAATTTAATGGTTACAGCGCCTACTACTGCTACCAGTACAGCGCCAACTGCAACACAAACCAAAAATATGCCTGGCCTTGGTACATTAACCTTTTTGGGAAGTTCAGATTCTACTGGCAGGTTATACGATTCCGGCGGACCGTCTGGTAATTATGGAATTGACCATGATGCTAAGGCAACTATTGCATCCTCCACCAATATAGCTATTGAAATGACAGCAGAAACTATGNNTATGGACTTAAATACCGGCGACTCACTCATTATTAAAGAATCGGCTACAGGAGCAATATTGCTTGCTGTGGGAAATGGTTACAACATTACAGGTAAATGGATTTTTAATTCAACCTCGCTGTATATAAATTTTAAGAGCAATACCGACTTTAATACCGGTACAGGTTTCTCTTTATTGTTTAAAAGGCTTTATAATAACAGCTCAATTTTGAAGGATGTTGCAGGAATAAGTGGTAACGCATTTTATTTTAACACAAAAAATGGCACTTTAAGAAGCGGTTTAGTTGTAAACAATGTTCAAGGTGATCATTCAATAGCATTAGGAGTGAGAAATATTGCCAGTGGGCAAACAGCGGTTTCAATAGGTGTGGGAAATGAGGCCTCCGGCATTAGCTCAACTGCATTGGGTTCCTTAACAAAGGCCTCAGGTATTGTGTCAACAGCAACGGGAAATTCCACTACTGCCAGTGGAACGTATGCAACCGCAATGGGAAATAATACAGTTGCCAGTGGAGGCTCTTCTACAGCATTGGGTGTAAATACAACTGCCAGCAATTTTGCAACAACTGCAATGGGCTACCAAACCATTGCTAGTGCAAATAATGCAACTGCATTGGGTTTTGCCTCGAGTGCAGGCGGTGAATATTCCACAGCAATGGGGTACAATACAGATGCCCGGGGTTATGCTTCAACAGCCATGGGATATAATACATCTGCAAGTGGAGATTATTCAACGGCTATGGGAGCAAACACAATTGCCAATGGCAATTATTCAACTGCTTTGGGCCGCTATGTTTCTACCAATGCAAAAACGGGTGCTTTTATCATAGGCGATAACTCCACTTCAACATATATGATTTCACCCGTGGATAATTATTTTGCTGCCAGGTTTGCAGGAGGGTACCGTTTATTCAGTAATTCAGCTTATACAACAGGTGTAACATTATTTGCAGGAGGTAATGCCTGGAGCAGCTTGAGCAGCATACACACAAAAGAAAATTTTGCTGAAATAAATGGCGAAGATTTTTTACAAAAGATAAGCCGCTTCCACCTCACCAGTTGGAATTACAAAACACAAGACCCCAAAACATTCCGCCACTACGGCCCCATGGCGCAGGATTTTTATGCTGCTTTTGGAAGTGATGCTTATGGAACCATTGGCAACGATACCACCATTAACTCCGCTGATTTTGCCGGGGTAAGTTTTATTGCCATACAGGCATTGGAAAAAAGAACGCAAAAAATTAAAGAAACAGAAAAACAAATAATTCTGCAGCAGGCTACCATTGAAGAAATGCAAAAACAAATAGCAGAACTAAAATCCATCATTCATCAAAAGAATATCAAAAAATAAATTTTCAAAAATAGAACAACAGTCAATCTTGCAATTAGAGGGAAGGATGCAGTTTAAAATTCTTACATTAGTCTATTGAAAAAACTAGCATTACTATATGGTTGTTTGCTCATTTTTATACTTTGGGGTTACAGCCAGTTGCCTGCCTGCCATGTAAGATTGATACGTTCCAGTTCACTGGCGAACCCCACCGAAATAGAACAAATTATTAAAGACCAAAAGGGTTTTCTTTGGCTGCTTTCGCCTACCAAATTACAACGCTACGATGGCCGTCAATTTGTTTCATTTTTATTTGATGAAAGGGTAATAAATATTCAGCAGGATGCAATGGGCTTGTTGTGGCTGGCTACCCGTAAAGCTATCTATCATTATAAAAATGATTATAATGGTTTTGTTAAGTTGGAAAATTTGAATAAAACCACCGGGGCTTATCGTAGGTTACTTACCGGCCCCGATAAAAATATTTATGTATTAGACGAAACCGGCATCAAACGTTGGAATAAAGAAAAAAATTCTTTTGTTTTTTTTGAAATACCTCCCTTTTCTTCAGAAGCCTCTTTTCTTTTTTTAAAGAGCCTCGGCCCTTACCTTTTTTTTCGGCCCGCAAAAAATACACTCGCACGTTTTAATGTAAATACTAAAGAGATAGATTCCCTTAGGGTTTTATCGCCCAATTATCTCAGCTTTATCAATTCCGATAGTGTTTGGGTACGACAGGATATTGGCAACTCTGCTTTGGTATGTTTCAAAACAAAAGTTGTTTTGCCTGTAACACAAAATCAATTTGCACAAAAATCAAACAGCAATAATTTTTTTGTTACCGGTAGTTATGCGACTGATAATAGCAGCAACCGAATTGTTTTTTTACGGGGTAAAGGATGTTTTATGTATAATATTGCCAACAATAGTTTTACTGAAATACATCTATATTTTAATGGCCTGCCATTACTCAATCAATCAATACTGAGCGGGCATTTTCAGGAATCCAACGGAACAATATGGTTTGCAAATGAAGAAGGACTGGCGCATTTTAATCCCGGAGTAGCATCGTTTGGACTTTTAAGAAGTGGTTCGGGAGCAAGTCAATGGAGTAATGAAATAAGAAATTTTGCAGAGGATGAACAAAGAAATATTTGGTTTGCCACCGGCGATGGTTTTTGTAAGTGGGATAAAAATACCGGTACGGTTAATGTTTGGAAACCAAGGCTGGGGGCCGAAGATTATTTAAATTATCCATCCATAAGATCTATCGCTTATGGAGCGGGAAAAATTTTTGTGGGCCAAAGCGAAAAAGGAGCCTGGATATTTGACCCGACCAATAATAATTTCCATCGCCCACATTTTACAAACGATAGTTTAGCAGTTCAAATGGAGGCAGACTTTAACTCTACCTGCGGACTGCTTAACAACGGAGATTACATTTTATTTTCAAGGAAAACCTGGATACTGAACGGCAATAGCCTGCAGATAAAAAAACTGAGTTTTAAAAACATGCCCGATAACTTCCGAGGGGTAATGGAAGACAGCTACAACAATAAATGGCTCTTTGGCAATTCCGGTGTGTATATTGTTGATGCTGCCTACAAACTTTTGGATTCTTTAACAGCACCCGAATTTAAGTTTTGGTGCAATTCGGCTGTGCAATTAGATACACAAACTTTTTTAGTTGCATCAAAATATTTGTACCAAATAAATTATAGTCCCACACAAAAACCCATTTTCAAAAGGCTTTTGCCAGGGCTAAAGGATATTCATATTTCGCATTTATTTAAAGATAAAAATGGTCATGTGTGGATTTCGGCCGACAAAGGCATGTTTCGATTTGTACCATCTAAGAACATAGTAGAAGCGTATGACCAGGAAGATAATATTCAATCCTTTTATGTATCGCACAGCAATCATTTTAGAGCAAGCGATGGAACAGTATATTTCGGAAGCCTCAATGGTATCAATTATTTTGTTCCCGAAAAAATACCCTTGCGCAATGATTCGCTCAATGTAAGTATTACCAATGTTACTATTAATCATGATGATTCAACATTCCGTTTAGGATTTCCTTTGAAAAAATTAAAGCATACTCAAAATTCATTGGTATTCGATTTTGTAGCGCCTTATGTTTATAATGGCAATAAAGTTAAATACCGATACAGGCTCCAGGGCGCCGATAAAAACTGGATAGAAACCGGGCATTTGAATACGGTTCGTTTTACCTCTTTGCAGCCAGGTAATTATAGCTTTAGCGTAGCTGCAACTTTAAATGGCAAAGATTGGTTTGAAACCGCTACTCCATTTCATTTTACAATTTCACCTCCATTTTGGAACAGTTGGTGGTTTCGTACTTTGATGGTTGTTTTACTGCTTGCCATGGTTGTTCTTTTTATTAAACAAAGAATTCAAAAAGTAAAAGCCAATGCTGCCATTCAACAGCAAGTGGCCGAGTTGGAAGTAAAGGCACTCCGTTCGCAAATGAATCCCCATTTTATTTTTAATGTAATGAACAGTATTCAACAGTTCACTTTGCAAAACGATGTGGATAATGCCAACCGATACATTTCTAAATTTTCAAAACTGCTTCGAAAAGTTTTACATTCATCTCAGCAAAATTATATTTCACTCGAAGAAGAACTGGAGCAGTTAGAGCTTTATCTTGATATTGAAAAAGTGAGGTTGGGTGAAGATTTTATTTATACGATACAAGTGGACGAAGAAGCCGATGGAGATGCAGATGCAATTACCATTCCTTCTATGCTTGTACAACCTTTTGTGGAGAATGCCATTAAACATGGATTAACATTAAAGGAGGGTATAAAGAATCTTGACCTCCATTTCCAATTATTGGAAGAAGATGTTTTGCGTGTTGTGATTTGCGATAATGGAATTGGTTTTTCAAAAGCAGGTGAACTCAAACTTCAAAGCGACCGATTGCTTCCTTATAATTCAAAAGGTATAAAGTTGGTAAACGAAAGAATTACACTTTTGCAAGGCTCCGGGAAAAATCTACAATTGAATATTGAGGACCTAAAAAAGAGTGGGGGCATTTCTGCAGGCACTAAGGTGACGCTTTTAATACCAATTGGCACCGTTGAATATTAACTATTCCGTAGAAATTTTTATTAATTTCATACGGTGATTAAGGCGTTAATTATAGATGATGACCTTTCTGCTGCATCGGTTTTGCAATTGATGTTGCAAAGGCATGTTTCCGAAATTGCCGATATAAGAATTGCCACAAAAATTAAAGAAGCATCGGTACTCATTCAACAGTTTAAACCCGATTTGGTTTTTCAGGATATTGTAATGCCCGAAAAAAATGGCTTTGAATTTTTAAGTGCAATTGAAAATATTAATTTCGATATTGTTTTTACAACTGCATACCACGAATATGCCATTAGGGCCATTCGCTTTAGTGCGCTGGATTATTTATTAAAGCCCATTAATACCGAAGAATTAATAAATGCTGTAAACCGGTTTTTAGAAAAAAGAAGTAAACAACAAGATTCGGATCTGCTGCTTAAAAATCTTATTGCCAACCTTGAACAAAAAAAAGAATCCGATTTTAAACTGGCTGTACCTACCATTAATGGAGCTATGTTTTTGGTACCCTCACAAATCATCCGGCTCGAAGGTGAAAGTAATTACACTCGATTTTTTTTGGATAATAACCAAAAACACCTGAGTGCAAAAACAATGAAGGAGTACGAAGAAATTTTACTGCAGCACAATTTTATCCGCATTCACAAATCGCACCTCATCAACAAAAAATTTGTAGAAAATTATTTGAATGAAGGAACAGTTATTTTAAAAGATAATGTTTCGCTGCCGGTTTCAAGATTGCGTAAAGCACAGGTAGCAGCCTTGTTAAGAAAATAAAACTGCTACCCGGTTTTTCTTTTTATTTTATACCATACCTATTCTTATACCTTTCATTCAGCAGTTTGTGTTTATCCGTTAAATCAATCGTTCGGCCTTGAATAAACGCATGTGTAATTTTGCTGCTACGCATATCCAGCACATCACCTTCACTAATAATAATATTGGCATCCTTGCCGGCTTCAATACTGCCGGTAAATTTATCAATGCCTAGAATTTTGGCAGCAGCCTTGGCCTGACTTGTCCACTTTAAATTTAGTACGGCGATAAATAATTACTAAACAGCATTTGGATGTTTGAAAAAATTAAAAATACCGCACTAAGAGATATTTTTGAATATGAAAATAAGAGCAATTAAGAACGCCTCAAAAGCTAAAGCTTTTTTTTTCTATTGCATCTAATCTTTTTAGTAGCATATTATTTTGTTCCTGTAATTTTTCAATGAGTTGTTGTTGTTCTTGTACCGCTTTTACCAACGGTACTACAAATTCTGCATAGCGCAAACCATAATAGCCGTTGGCAGTGCGAGGTTTATCCACTCCGCTAAAATTAAAGCCCGATTGCAAAGCAGCTTGTTCTACTTCCTGTGCAATAAAGCCGGTGTTAAGCATAGCTTCTTTTTCTTCAATGGCTTTTTCCATTTCCTTACCGGTGTTTATATTTTCTTTTTGGGAAGATGATAATTGAAGTTGGTAAGTAACCGGCCTTAGCTGCATAATAAATGCAAGACCCGGTACATTTTGTTGCACATTTTTTTTCAGTCTGCCATCGCTTATATTGCTCCAGTTTGCGTAACCGCCGATGGACCATGTGGCAGAATTGCCAATTCTGGCTGTGCTGTTATCGGGGCAGGTAGTACCCTGGCCAATGGCCACGGAATTAAATTGACCTGTAAAGACTACATCGGTTCCTGCTCCAATCAAGGTATTATTAAATCCCATGTTGTAGCTATCGCCGGCCCGGTGGCCAATACTTGTATTATATTGTGAATTAGTGGTAGCGTAATAACTAAAGGTACCTATTGCCACATTGTTGCTGCTTAAATTAGCCAGTGCGGCATAAGAACCTATGCTTGTATTTTCTACCCCCGATATATTGTTTTGCAATGCGCTTGAGCCAAAAGCAACATTGCTATAACCGCTGGTTTGCTTGGTTAAGGCAGAATTGCCAACAGCGGTATTACCTGTTCCGTTAATAAGGGCGACTAGGGCATTGTTTCCTACGGCTGTATTTAAACCTCCCTGGGTATTACTGAGTAATGCCTGATAACCAATGGCCGTATTATAACTGCCGGTATTGTTGTTAGCAAGTGCAAAACTACCGTTAGCAGTATTTTGACTTCCTATATTTAACCGCAACGCATCCACACCGGTTGCAGTATTATTGTTTCCAGTGATGTTTGAGTAAAGTGCATTTCTGCCCACAGCGGTATTGGATGTACCGGTAGTATTTGAATACAATGCCCTGGCACCAATGGCTGTACTTTTGCCAACGGTAGTACTGGAATACAATGCCTGATAGCCAACAGCAGTATTGTCTATACCGGTAGTATTGTTATAAATAGCCTGGTATCCAATGGCTGTGTTGGTACCTCCATATAAATTTTTGTATAGGCTCTGATAGCCCATTGCTGTATTGTAATATCCATCGAGGTTAGTAAACATTGCTTTTGAACCTACGGCCGTATTGCCGGAAGAGCCGTTATTGTACAATGCTGAATCGCCAATGGCAACCGTATAAGACTGACCCGCATTGCGCATTAAGGCAGCTCTGCCAACGGCTACATTGTTGCTGCCACTATGCGAAGATCCAATGGCCCCGTCGCCAATGGCGGTATTGTATGAGCCATTGCTCAAAGAGCCCAGGGCACTGTTGCCCAAAGCTGTATTAAACATACCGGTTGTATTACTCCATAATGCATTATTACCAAAAGCACTGTTGAAATCGCCGGTGGTATTGTTTTCCATTGCACTATATCCTGTTGCGGTGTTCATGGAGCCTAAAGTAGTTTTGTAAAGGCTTCTGTAGCCAGTAGCTACATTATAAAATGCAGTGCTGTTGAAGAGAGCGCTAGAGCCTATGGCTATATTTCTGCCCAAATTGCCGTTGAAATGATAGAGAGCGCTATCGCCTAATGCTATATTCGAAAAGCCATTGTTTAAATTTTTTAGCGCCGCATCGCCAATGGCAATATTGGCAGTGCCCGTAGGCTGAGCGCTTGCTGCATTCAAACCAAATGCAATATTTCTTGTGCTGCTATCTATATAGCCTGCGGGTAAATTATTTATTCTGAAGTGTAGGGGCTTATTATCGGTGGTTCCCAAAAACTGGTTTGTTGTACCACTATTGCCACTAAGGCTCCAGCCACTTTTATACACAATTGTTTGCCAATCGGGAGTTGCGGGGCTACCCATATTTACCATAAGGCGGTTGGCCGTGGTATCGTAAACGAGCAAACCTTTGGCAGGTTGCAGAATATTGCCCATAGCGGCAGTAGTGTAGCGGGGCAGAAGAATTCCTTTATTGTTAGCATTAATTTCCAGTTGTGCAGAAGGGTGTGGGGTGGTTGTACCCACGCCAACATTTTGAGTAAATGCAATTAATGGAACGGCAAATAACAATGGAAGTAGTACTATCTTTTTCATGATTACTAAATTGATAGTTTGAATATATGCTGTAGATTTTTATGCGTTTCCATCTTCTTGTAAACGGCTGCCAGTTTTGTATTATCGGTTGTTTTTGAAAATATTTTATGATTCAATTTCATTAAAGGCAATTCTGGCATAGGCAAAGGCTGGCTTTGCTGTAGGAATTACAGGGCATGTTTTTTTGCCTTGCTCAGCTTACTATTGTAGGTATTATTGTATTAACTTTAATTGATAGCACGCTGTTTACATGAAGCTTAGTATTGAATTTTTTTTTTCATTTTTTTGTACAGCCTTTTGTTCGCTGTGTTGTTTTGTGTGCAATGCTCAATACCAGGAAAACAATTTTGCCCGATATACAACCAGGGATGGGCTTAACGATAACTACATAAACAATATATACCAGGATAAACGAGGGTATATGTGGATAGCATCCAATGGCGGGCTTAACCGTTTTGACGGGTTTAGTTTTTATAATTTTGATGCCAGGCTTTATCACCCATCTGCCTCTCTATCTTATACCAACAAAATAATTGAAGTGCCACCCAATAGTATAGCCCTGGTTGATAGGCTTGGCAGTTATTTGTTGAATACCGACAATTTTTTATTCAAATGGTACAAGGTGCGTGGTAATTCTTCTTTAACCACGTATCGAAATATCCCATGGGATATAGTGCCGCTGCCGGATAATCATATTGCAGTTTCGGCAGCAGCGGGTTTTTATGTTTTTGATGGTAAAGGAGACTTAAGGTTTAGAAAAGACGTATATAATGAAGCAGATATTGGTGTAAATAGAATTTTCTGGGGATATGAAGTGTTTAAAATGTCGGCCAATGAATACCTGCTATTTTACCAAAACTATAAGCTTGCTCTTTACCGGTATAAAGAAAATACCATGGAATTTGTTGATAGCAATAATACATCCTACAAAACACTTTTAGCACTGCTGCCTGTGAGTGTGGATGAATGGATATCCAAAAATAAAATCAGCGACCATGAGTTTGTGTTTTTATATAAAAACAAAGACAGTGCTGTTTATTACAACCATCACTCCGGATTTTATAAAGCTTCTGCTTTGCCCAAAGCTGCTGATTCATTGTTTTCGTGGAAAAGTAAATTAACCAAACTCGACGATTCTACTTTTTTAATATGCGGCAACAACAACGGTTTTTATAAAATGATTTTGCATAAGCAGGATGTGAGTTTGAATACAGACCCAACCGTTTTTTTTCCGGGCCATAAAGTAAATGCTGTTTTTGTTGATAAAGAAAAACGCTTGTGGCTGGCTACCCATGAGGGTTTACTGAAACAAAATATTTTGCAAAAACCCATAAGCAGAACCAGCGTTCCGGCACCCGTTGGAGATGCAAATCCTTATGGCTATGTCTGCAGTTTTCGGTATAAAAATAAACTCTACCTGGGTCGTTATTCATGGACCAATGGTTTAACTATCATAGACACGGCAGGCAAAATACCTGAGAAACATCTTCAATTTTTTGGAAAAGGAGGTTGGAACGAAGTAAGGGCTATTCAATGTTATCATGAAGACAGTTTGTGGTTGGCCACCAGCAATGGTTTACTATGGCTCAATGTAAATAACCTGAGTTATGGAAAAGTGATAGATAAAAACTCCAACAGAATAATACCAGGTATTGCAGCTCTTAAAGAACCCCATGCTGATGGAACAGCATGGTTTTGCGGAATAATGGATGGGGTAGTGGGCAGGTATCATTTACAATCACGCAGTTTTACCTGGTACGATGCCAATAGCCAACCTGCAGTTCCTTTTAAAAAAATAAAAAATATTCAGTACGATTCGTATGGAAATGTATGGCTCTGCGGACATTCGCTTGCAAGATGGAACAACGCATTACATCGTTTTGATACTTTGATTAAAGAATATGCCGGCCCAAGAAAGTTTAATGATGATATTATTTGTATTTCGGCAGATGAACATGGGTCACTATGGCTGCACAATGCTTTTAATGGCTTATTGGAATATAAAATTGCAGAAAAGAAATTTATAGGCTACGGTACAGAATCAGTGTTGCCCGATATAATAATTGATGCCATGAGCCCTGTTATAAATAACCAGCTTTGGTTTTCATCCAATAATCGCTTAAGCCAATTGAATGTTGTTACAAAAGCTGTCAGGTCTTTTGATCCTTCCGATGGTTTTTCTTTTTCCCGAACATTTGGAAGAAGTATATATTACGATAGCACTGTCAATAAGTTTTTTATTACCTGCAATAACGATCTGGTGAGTTTTGCTAACAGCAATACCGTGCAGCCCGATTTTGGAAGCACAATCATTTTGCAGGAAATAGATATAATTGGCAAAAGAAGAATTATGCATCCTGCTAATAATATTGTACTGGGAAGGGATGAGGATAATTTGCAGATAAAATTTGCAGTAATAAATTATGAAGAGCCGGATGGTTATTTGTTTTACTACAAAATGAGCGCAGCCGAAGATTGGGTTTATTTGGGAGCGCAAAAAAATATTGTTTTTACAAAAATGCCAGCAGGTAAACATTTTTTGCATTTAAAAGCAGTGCATAAATCGGGTAGTATCAAAACATTGGTTTATCAATTTAAAATTACACTGCCCTTTTGGAAATCTGCATGGTTTATAGCATTGGTAGTTTTTATGATTGCGCTGTTGATGTATTGGCTTTACCAGCGCAGGGTAAATTCCATTAAGCAAAGGGCTAATCTTGATAAACTATTAGGCCAGGCAGAAATGAAAGCGCTTCATGCTCAAATGAACCCACATTTTGTATTCAATAGTTTGAATAGCATCCGGGAAATGATACTCAATAATGAAAACAAAGATGCATCGCATTATCTCAACAAATTTGCCCAGCTTATTCGTATAGTGTTGGATAGTTCCCCTCAAACGTTTATTTCACTCAGAAGAACAATGGAGCATTTAACATTGTATGTGGAAATGGAAAAAATACGAACCTCGCAGTTTAGTTGTAGTTTTTGTGTAGATGAAAGGCTTGAAGCCGATGAAATATTATTGCCTCCTATGATCATTCAACCCTTTATAGAAAACGCCATCTGGCATGGCGCTATGCCGGGCCGGCATCTAGAAATAAAAGTAGATTTTAAATATTCACCGGCTGTATTGATTTGCGAAATAAATGATAATGGTATTGGTATCGATCAATCTTTAAAGAACAAACCGGCCACTCTTGCACATAATTCTGTAGGAATTTTAAATGTTAAAAACCGCATAAAACTGCTTAATGAAAAATATGGTATTGAAAGCGACTTGCTGATTATTGATAAAATGAAAACATCATTGCAAGAAAACGGAACGCTTGTACAATTGCGACTTCCGCTGGAAATAAATGAATAAAACTAAATTTAAATGCTATGAGTACAATTAACGTAATGATAGTGGATGATGAGCCGAGGGGCGTATCCTCGCTGCAAAAATTATTACAGATGAATTGTAAAGAAGTGCAGGTGTTGGCTACTGCAAACAATGTAGATGATGCAAAGGATAAAATTATCAGGCTACAACCACAGTTGGTTTTTTTGGATATAGCTATGCCGCAGAAAAATGGCTTTGATTTACTAATCGAGTTACCGGAGATTAATTTTGAAACCATTTTTGTTACAGCCCACGATAGCTTTTTACTTCAGGCATTTCATTTTAGTGCGGTAGATTATTTGCTAAAGCCTGTAGATGACGAGTTGCTGAAAAATGCTGTAACAAGGGTTGTTAAACGGTTGGGCAACCAAAGCGTGGTGCCACTTAATACATTGCTTCAAAACCTGGCTCCCGGCAATGAGGCGCTGCATAAAAGAAAGTTATGTATTCCTTCTTTAAAGGGTTTTCAGGTGGTGAGTATAAAAGATATAGTGTATTGCGAAGCAGCAAATAATTATACCAATTTTCATTTTGCCAACCGGCATCTTATCTGTGCCTCAAAACCCATACATGAATATGATAGTTTGCTATGCGACAGCAATTTTGTACGAATACACAAATCGTACCTGGTAAACATGGAGCATATTACCGAGTTTGTAAAAGGAGAGGGAGGAAGTGTGGTATTATCCAATGGTCATATTGCAGAAGTTTCCCGCAGAAAAAAAGATGATTTAATGCATAAAATGAAAGCCTATTTTAGGTTTTAAATATATTGTTATCATATTAAAAGAGCCTCACTTTGTGAGGCTCTTTTAATATTACTTAATGTTGTATTTCTTTTTGTAACGCTCATTCAGCAGTTTGTGTTTATCCGTTAAATCAATCGTTCGGCCTTGAATAAACGCATGTGTAATTTTGCTGCTACGCATATCCAGCACATCACCTTCACTAATAATAATATTGGCATCCTTGCCGGCTTCAATACTGCCGGTAAATTTATCAATGCCTAGAATTTTGGCAGCATTTAATGTGATGGCCTGCAAGGCTTCTTCTTTGCTTAAGCCATAGGCAGCAGCAGTGCCCGCATTAAAGGCAAGATTGCGCCCGGTGGTATTTCCATCTGCATCGTTAATGGCAAAAAGCACTCCTGCTTTTTGTAAAACAGTGGGTGTTTTAAAGGGTTGGTCCACATCATCATCCTCTGATGTGGGAAGCGAATGCATTTGATTCAATATAACCGGTATGTTGTGTTGCTTTAGTAAGGGAGCAATTTGAAAACTTTCGCTTCCACCAACCACTACCACATCTAATCCCAATTCTTTTACAAAGTCAACAGCTATCAGCATTTCCTTAACTAAGTTGCAATGAATAAAAAGCTTTTGTGTTTTGTTGAACAAATTTTTACAAGCTTCTAATTTTAAATTTGTAGTTGTTTTTATAGATTGCTCGTTATACGATTTAGCTTCTTTTAAAAATTGTTTTACTAATTCTATCCTGTTCAAAGCAGCTTTGGCAGGGTCCATATCGGGTGTTTGTTGTGTACGCCCAAAGCCTCCCTGCCGCTGCATTAAAGAGGGCATATAAAAATGAAGTGCAGTATTTTCTTTGTACAATGCATCTTCCCAGGTCCATGCATCGTATTGAACTGTGCTGCTGCTACCGGCAATCAGGCTGCCTTGCGGTGCAATATTGGCCAGCAAAATACCATTGCTTCTTAAAGTGTTTATAATGCGTGAGTCGGCATTGTATGCTTTTATACTTTCTACATTCGGGTTCCAATCGCCCAACTCACGGTAATCGTTGCTGCCCCGTACTGCGCCCGAAATTTCTCTGATACCAATGTTTGTATTGCTTGATATTAATCCGGGGTAAACTTCTTTGCCGGTGGCATCTATCACTTTTACATCATCCATCGGAATAGGAAGATTGGTGCCCAGACTTTCAATTTTTCCATTATTGATTTTGATGGTAGTATTGGGCAACACTTGTCCATTGCCCACATGTACATTGCCGTTTTTTATAAATAGCAAGCCTTTGTATGCCGGAGCAGGATAAACTGTTTCCTGTGCCATAGCAGTGGATACCACTGCAAAAGCTATTATTAAACTAAAATATTTTTTCATTATAAATAGTTGTAAAATGTTTATTGATTATTGTGCATTTTCATCTTCATGAATATCGAGTAAGCCATGCTGGTGAGTAGCATCCATACAGGTGTTTACTCTGCGGAAACTCGGCATCGCAGCTCCACTTGAGCCACCCGATTTTTTTTCTTCAAGCATTTTTAAAATAAGCCTGTTTTTTTCATTGGCAATTTCTTTACGCATGGCTGCATCTTTATCAATATCAAAATAAACAGCGCCATCTACTAAAGTTTTTTCTGGTTTTGCATAAATGCTCAATGGATTATCGCTCCATAAAACCAGGTCGGCATCCTTGCCGGCTTTAATGCTGCCAACTTTATTATCTATATGTAGCATTTTAGCGGGGTTAAGAGTTACCATTTTAAAAGCATCTTCTTCGCTAATACCGGAGTACTTTACAATTTTTGCAGCTTCCTGGTTTAGCCTGCGGGCCATTTCGGCATCATCGCTATTGATAGCTACATTTAAACCTACATTGTGCATAATACCGGCGTTGTATGGTATGGCGTCCTGCACTTCCAATTTATATGCCCACCAATCGCTAAAGGTGCTGCCATTAGCACCATGTGCTTTCATTTTATCGGCTACTTTATAGCCTTCCAAAATATGGGTGAATGTGTTGATGCTGAAACCAAATTTTTCTGCCACTTTAATGGTTTCTAATATTTCGCTGGCTACATAACTGTGGCAGGTGATAAAGCGTTTCTTATTCATTATTTCTACCAGTGCATCCAACTCTAAATCTCTGCGAACATTTTTTGCATTGGGCCCTTTCAGTGCATTTTCATAATCTTTGGCTCTTGTAAATGCATCCATCTGTACTTCTTCCACACCCATTCTCGTATCAGGAAAACGATTGTTGGCCGATGAAGAAGTACGTTTTACATTTTCACCCAGGGCAAATTTTATAAAACCATCAGCCCCTTTGTATTTCAGTTCTTCGTCGTTGGCACCCCATCGAAGTTTAATTAATTGGGTTTGTCCGCCTATGGTATTGGCACTGCCATGCAAAATATGCGATGTAGTAACACCGCCTGCCAATTGACGATATATATCTACATCATCGGGGTTTAAGTTGTCGCCAATTCTTACTTCCGATGTTACCGACTGACCGCCTTCGTTGATGGAACTCACAGCTATATGGCTATGCTCGTCAATAATGCCCGGCGTTAAATGTTTTCCGGTACCATCAATAATTTTTGCTCCGCTATTGTTTAAATTTTTTCCAATGGAAATTATTTTTCCATTTTGAACCAATACATCTGTGTTGGCTACAATGCCATCTTTTTCATTGGTCCATACAGTGGCGTTTTTAAATAAAATGGTTTCTGCTTTTGGCGTTTCTTTTATTCCATAGTTACCCAAAGGGTAAGTGAGCTCTCCACTGTGGTAAGTTTTTTTTCTTTTGGCACTATCTGCTTTTTCGGGCAATGCTTTGTTGAAAGCAGCCGTCCACCAAACTGCATTGCCACTACTGTCAACACCGGTTCCACTCCAATTGTTACCATTGCTTACACCACTTAATCTATAACCTTTTTTGCCCCTTTTGGTTTCCGCAAAGTTGATACTAACAATTTTACCATTGCTCACAAATTTTGCAGCTACGGTATCTTTCAACAATACATCTGCACTACTGCTGCTTTTTACATCAAGGCTAAAATTTTTCGTACCATTAATAACTAAACTGTAGTTTCCTTTAATCTGATCTGTAAGGTCATCTTTTATTTCATACTTTTCACCTTGTATCCAGTTTTGAAGTAAGTCTGTTTTTTCGTTAAACACAGGCCCGTTGGTAATAATAAAATTAGCCCACTTGCCGGCTTCAATACTTCCGGCTTCGTTGTAAATATTTAGTAATGTGGCAGGAACCTTGGTGAGAGCTTCCAACGCTTTAGTTTCGCTAAGCCCGGCTTCAATAGATTTGCGAAGGCTGCTCATAAATTGTTTGCTGTCTCTCAGGTCGGCAGTGGTAATACAAAAGTTAATGCCCGCTTTTTCAAATGCAGCAGCATTGCCCGCAGCCATTTCCCAATGTTTTAGTGTGCCTAAAGAAATAAACCTTGCATCGTTAGGGTCTTCCACATCCATGCTTTGTGGAAAATTTAATGGAAGAATATAACTGGCTTTAGTACCTGAAATTTCTTTTATGCGTTGGTATTCGTTGCCACCACCTTTAATAATAAACTGCACGCCAAATTCATCGCCAATTCTATCGGCTCTTATATCGTTCCATTTATCATTGGCATCAAATATGAGTGGGTAGGCAAGATTATTGTTCCAAGCCTGCAGAGTAAGATTTAGACCTTCGCCATTTGCTTTACCGGTGGATGAAGATTGATTCTTGTACCATTGACCATCTAAAAAACTTTGCCTTAGTAAAGCAATGCTGCCCATCATACTACCCGGATAACTTTGGGTAGATGTTCCTTTGCTAAATGAATAGTGTGAGGATGCTTTGTCTTTAATGATAACCAAATTATCTGCCTTATTGGCCAGGCTCACTACTGCACCTGTTCCTCTTGCTATACCATCTTTTTGGTGAGTAAGCACTAGGCCAAAACCTGCAGCTCGTAAATCTTTTGCCTTACTGTCATCGGCGGAAAAAATTGATACTCCATTTACTTCCGATTTAATAGCCTGGTTCCAGCCAACGGCACCCTTTGTATTGCTGGTTAACTGGGCAGGTTGATTAAAGTTGAACCCACCTGTTCTTTGCGGAACAGGTATGCCATAGTCGCTATAAATATCAATAAAGGAAGGATAAATGTATTTTCCTTTACAGTCAATTACAATGGCTTCTTTAGGAATAGAAATTGCATTGCCTACGGCTACAATTTTGCCTTCTTTAATTAAAAGGCTGCCTTGAATGCTTGCATTGGAGGCGTCTTTTACAATAGTAGCATTGGTAAATACATAAGTGCCGCTTCGGGTATCGGCCACTCCATTCACCGGAAAAGTTTCCTGGCAAATTACTGTGCCCGAACTTATGCTAAGTAATAGCAGGATAACTGCTGTTTTGAGTTGTCTCATAACTGCGAAGTATAGTTTTAGTTGAAAGATAGAAACGACTAAGCTAAGTGTAAATTTGCACAACGGAAAACCACTGTTCAAGTTTTTAAAACAAAATTCATTGAAACACAAGCGTTGAAAACCGGTTATAAAAAAAGTAATATCAATATTATATCAATTGATAGCTACAAATTATCGGCCAATAACTCAATACTATGTTTAATTAAAGCCTCCACAGCTTTGTTGCTATCAGAAGAAAATTTTTGTGCAACCCGGTTGGCAACAATCACATTCAGGCTTACACATTGGTGGCCCATGGAACGGCAAAGCCCGTATATAGCGGAGCTTTCCATTTCAAAATTTGAAATAAAATCTTGTTGATATTTAAAAGAAGTCAACTTATCAATAAGGCCGGGATAAGCTAACTCCAATCTTAATATTCTGCCCTGTGGGCCAAAAAAACCAGGGCAACCAATGGTGATGCCATGCGTATAATTTTCTTTGAAAATATTTCGTAATGTATCACTGCCTCTAAATACATAAGGCAACACGTTGCCACTGATAAGGCCGGTGTGCTGTTGAAATGCCTGTATTAATTCCAGTTCATCAGTTGTATTTTGTTTTTTGTAAAAATGCATCACATTGTCAAAGCCCAGGCCATGCGTGCCTGCCACAAAACTATCTACCGGAATATTTCCCTGTAAGGCACCGGAAGTTCCCAACCTTATTAGGTTTAAAGATTGTAGCTGTGGCTTAATGGTTCTGCTTTCAAAATCAATATTGGTCAATGCGTCTATTTCGTTGATGGCAATATCAATATTGTCGGGGCCAATACCGGTGCTTAGTACCGAAATTCTTTTTTGACCAATATAGCCTGTATGCGTAATAAACTCTCTGTGTTGAAGCTTAAATTCTATCCGGTCAAAATGCCTGCTCACTTTTTGTACTCTTTCGGGGTCGCCTACCAGCAAAATGGTAGTTGCTATTTCCTCGGGCTTTACACCCAGGTGATAGATGGCGCCCCGTTTATCTAAAATAAGTTCCGATTCTGCAATGCTGTTCATATAACTTTATTAATTATCTTGAATGAAGAAGAAGTTGAATGCTGATGTTATAAAAATAATCAAATGTTTTTACACTCATTCAGCAATCAATTGTATTAAATTTGATGTTCACAATATTTTGATATGGCCGAAAAGATTATTTCTATTCCTTCCTTTATAGAGCCCGTTCGAATTGACCAGGTGGGTATTGAAGAAAGGGCTGCACGATTTACCAAACGCAGTATTAAAAACGAAACCAAGTTAAATGGTTTGTTGCTTGCACTCAACATGATTGACCTTACTACTTTGGAAGGAAAAGATACCGAGGGCAAAGTGAAGCAAATGTGTTACAAAGCTGCACACTTGCACGATGCCTATCCCGGCCTGCCAACAGTGGCAGCAGTTTGCGTGTATCCATCAATGGTAGCTACTGCAAAAAAAGCGGTAGAAGGTACGGGCATTAAAGTGGCATCGGTATCCACGGCTTTTCCAAGTGGGCAGGCGCCACGCAATATAAAAATAAGCGACACTAAGTTTGCTGTGGCGCAAGGTGCCGATGAAATAGATATGGTAATAAGCCGGGGTAAGTTTTTAGAAGGCGAATACAATTTTGTGTTTGATGAAATAGCTGCCATAAAAGAAGCCTGTGGCAATGCAAGGCTCAAAGTAATTTTAGAAACCGGCGAATTGGTTACTTACGATAAAGTGAGACGGGCAAGTGATATTGCCATGTATGCCGGTGCCGATTTTATAAAAACATCTACCGGAAAAATAAATCCTGCAGCCACCATGCCGGTTACATTGGTAATGCTAAATGCCATCAAAGACTTTTATTATAAAACCGGTAAAATGATTGGCATGAAGCCTGCCGGCGGAATTTCAAAATCAAAATTGGCATTACATTATTTAGTGATGCTCAATGAAACACTGGGAGAAGATTGGATGAATAATCATTGGTTTCGCTTTGGTGCAAGCAGCCTTGCCAACGATGTGCTAATGCAATTGATGAAAGCTAAAACCGGGGTTTACCAGAGTAAAGATTATTTTTCGGTTGATTAACAATATTCCTGAGTTTAATTAAGTAGCAAGCAAGATATACCCCTTGAAATTCTTTTAAAATATTATTATGTCAAAAGCAAAAAGCAATACCATTAAATTAAAATTTGATAGTGCCAGAAAATTAGCACCTGCTCCGGAAAGCAAATCGGCTGCAAAAATAAATGCTAAGTACGATCTTTTTATTAATGGCAAATTTGAAAAACCGGCGAGCAAAAAATATTTTGCAACCATCAACCCGGCTAACGAAGAGAAACTCAGCGAAGTGGCAGATGCCAATGCTGCCGATGTGGACAAAGCGGTAAAAGCAGCAAGAGCAGCTTATGATAAAACCTGGAAAAAAATGCCGGGAAAAGAAAGAGCGAAATACATTTATCGCATAGCTCGTATGATTCAGGAACGAGCCAGGGAATTTGCAGTGATAGAAACTTTAGATGGCGGTAAACCCATTCGGGAAAGCAGGGATTTTGATGTGCCTACTGCTGCTAACCACTTTTTTTACTATGCCGGCTGGGCCGATAAATTNNAAACCTGCCGAAAACACTCCGCTAACGGCTTTGAAGTTGGCAGAAATTATTCAGGAAGCAGATTTACCTCCGGGCGTAGTCAATATAATTACAGGTGCAGGTGCTACGGGTGCTGCTATTGTAAATCATCCCGGGGTTGATAAAATTGCTTTTACCGGTAGTACACAGGTTGGCAAAATAATCCAAAAAGCCATTGCAGGCACACCCAAAAAAGCCACCCTTGAACTAGGTGGAAAAGCTGCCAACATTATTTTTGACGATGCTCCCATTGACCAGGCAGTAGAAGGCGTTATCAACGGAATATTTTTTAACCAGGGGCATGTATGCTGTGCCGGTAGTAGGTTGTATGTGCAGGAATCGGTGTACAAAGAAGTGGTGCGAAAATTAAAAGACCGCCTGGAAACTTTAATTGTGGGTGACCCATTAGATAAGAACACCGACATTGGTGCCATTAACTCAAAAGAACAACTCGGTATTATAAATAAATATTTAAAAATTGGACAACAGGAAGGTGCCGAAATGTATCAAAGCAGTGCTGTCATTCCATCAAAAGGATTTTATTGCAGGCCAACTATTTTTACCAATGTTGCTCAAAGCAATCGCATTGCACAGGAAGAAATTTTTGGCCCTGTTCTTACCATTCAAAGTTTTAGAACCGATGATGAAGTAATAGAAAAAGCAAACAATACTCCTTATGGCTTAAGCGCCGGTGTATGGACAGATAAGGGCTCTAAAATTTTTAACCTTACCACTAAATTACGTGCAGGAGTGGTATGGGCCAATACCTTTAATCAGTTCGACCCTGTATCGCCTTTTGGTGGTTACAAAGAAAGTGGCTATGGCAGAGAAGGAGGATTGCATGGGTTGAGTGCTTATGTGAAGATTTAATTTAAAAATATAATGCTTAGCTGATATAATCAAAAAGCGTTGATAAATTACTATTGAATTATAACAGCCATCAATCAACATAAACTATTTAAAGCGATGTCAAGATTAGAAGTTTTAAAAACCTACAAAATATATATAGGAGGAAAGTTTCCACGAACAGAGAGTGGACGATATTTTGAAGCCAAAAATACTAAGGGGGAAGTATTGGCAAATATGTGCTTATCGTCTCGAAAAGATTTTAGAGACGCTGTGGCTACAGCCCGTACTGCTTTTGCAGATTGGGGAAGCAGGGCAGCATTCAACCGTGGACAAATTTTATATCGCATTGCCGAAATGCTGGAAGGTAGAAAAGCTCAGTTTATAGATGAATTACTAAAGCAGGGGTCTTCTAAAGTATCTGCAGAAAAGGAAGTGGAACTAAGTATTGACCGATTAATTTATTACGCCGGCTGGTGCGATAAATTTCAGCAGGTATTCAGTACCGTTAACCCGGTAGCTTCATCGCATTTTAATTTTTCTGCACCCGAGCCCATGGGAGTGGTAAGCATAATAGCGCCTCAATCTACTTCGCTTATTGGATTAGTTTCTGTAATTGCACCCGCCATTGCCGGAGGAAACACTTGTGTGCTGTTGGGCTCTTACTTAAAACCTTTGTGTGCCGTTACTTTTGCTGAAGTATTGAACTCTTCGGATGTGCCGGGTGGGGTGGTAAATATTTTAACCGGCAACCCTGCAGAGCTGGCTGTTTATTTTGCCGACCACATGGATGTGAACGCAATGGTTTATTGCGAAAACAACAAAGCAGTACAGCAATTGATTAAAGACAAGTCGGCATTGAACATGAAAAGAGTGTTTATATATGCCGATAAAAACTGGGCGAAAGATGAGGAGCAATCTCCCTATTTCATTCAGAATTTGCAGGAAATAAAAACAACCTGGCACCCCATTGAAAATATTGGCGGAGCAAAAGCAGGCTATTAATATTGGTTGTGCTGTAATCAATCAAAATAAATGTTACATACATTGGAATTATTTTTTTTAGAACCTGCTACTACTTTAACCCAATTACAAAAAATTTGTAAGCTGGCAATTGATAAAAACTGTACACAACTTACTGTGCCTCCATTGCTCATTAAGCAAAGTGCTGAATATTTGTCAGGCACTGGCATACAAATTTCGGCTCCGGTGGGCTATCCTTATGGATGGAGTGCAATAGAATCAAAACTGTCGGAAATTATTCTGGCTATAGTGGATGGAGCTGCAGAAATTGATTTTTTCATTAATCTTACTGCCTTAAAAAATCAGGACTGGCAATACCTTGCCAAAGAATTAAATATGGCTTTAACGATTGTACGCAAGCAGGGTAAAAGAATAAACATTGTAATAGAAGCCCATTTGTTGACGGAAGATGAAATTACCAAATGCTGCGACTTGTATGGCGTTGCCGGGGTTGATTGCATTACAGTAAATACCGGCTTCGGCGAAGTTCCACATCAATCCCTCATTGAAAGCATACGCAACCAATTGACCGAAGCAATACCATTGAAGTGTATTGTACCCGATAATGCAGTCGTATCTTCATTAATAAACAGGTACGCTTTAATAGTTAAATAAATGTTTGATTAATAGGAATGATTTTTGAAATGCTATGCTTTAAATACATTTGCAATCATTTTAATACACACAGTATGTTGAGACTATTTCTCTTTTTTATAATTTCTTTCGTTTCTTTAATGGGGAAGGCGCAAACCACAGCGGTATCCGATAGTGTTCAATATGGAGTGGTAACTGTTCAAAAAGATAGCAGAATAGATTTGCTGGGCGAAAAAATGTATGAGTACAATATAGCGCTTTCGAAAAAAATACGTTCGGGAAAAGGGTTTAGGTTAATGCTTATGAGTACCAACGATAGAAATGCGGCCATGAACGTAAGGGCAAAATTATTACAAATGTATCCTGAACATAAAGTGTATATGGCATATCAAAATCCATTTATAAAATTAAAAATGGGAAACTTTGAAGACAGGGCAGATGCAGAAAAATTTCGCAAACAATTAATGGCTCAAAAGTTGGTGCCGGGTAATATTTATATACTTCCCGAAACAATTGAAATAAAGCCTTCCAACGAAGAAACTGTGGAATAAAAATATTTATATCTCATTCAAAGAGTTTCAAATTTGAAACTCTTTTTTTTATCATTACCTTCATTGCTCACAAAATATATGAGCTGTATGCTTGAGAAAATAAAGGAGCTGGCAAGGCAATATTCCGATGAAGTGATAGGCATCCGAAGGCATATACACGCAAATCCCGAATTAAGTTACCAGGAGTTCAATACATCATTATTCATTCAGGAAAAACTCAAAAGCTGGGGNNAGGATTGTGGCATTGAGAGCCGATATGGATGCTTTGCCCATTGTAGAGATGAACGATGTTTCTTACAAATCTTTAAATGAAGGCGTAATGCATGCCTGTGGGCATGATGTACATACCAGTTGCCTGTTGGGTGCTGCAAAAATTTTAAGTGAAACAAAAAATAATTGGGAGGGCACTGTAAAATTAATTTTTCAACCCGGCGAAGAAAAAAATCCTGGCGGAGCAAGTTTGCTTATTAAAGAAGGGGTGTTGGAAAATCCTAAGCCGGAAAAAATATTTGCACTTCATGTTCATCCCGGCCTCGAAGTAGGTGAGTTTAGTTTTAGAGGTGGAATGGTAATGGCCAGCGCCGATGAGTTGTATATAACCATCAAAGCAAAAGGTGGCCATGCAGCTTCGCCTCATCATACCGCAGACCCTATATTAATTGCTTCGCACATTATCATCGGTCTGCAGCAAATTATTAGCAGAAACAACGATCCGTTTAATCCTTCGGTGTTGTCTATCACTTCTTTCCAGGGTGGCAATACCACCAATGTTATTCCTTCGCAAGTAAAGTTGATGGGTACTTTTAGAGCCATGAATGAGAAATGGCGTTTTGAAGCTCATGAAATAATAAAAAAACTGGTAAGCGAAATGGCAGCTTCAATGGGTGCTGTAGCCGACGTAAATATTGATGTAGGATATCCTTTTGTGAAGAATGATGAATCTCTCTGTGAACTAGCAATGCAGCAGGCAAAATTGTTTGCAGGCAACCAAAATGTTACAGAAACAGAATTGCGAATGGGAGCAGAAGATTTTGCTTATTATTCTCAAAAAATGCCGGGTTGCTTTTTTAGGCTGGGTGCTGGAAATAAGGAAAAAGGCATTACACATATTGTGCATACACCCTTATTTAATGTTGATGAAGGCGCCATTGAACAGGGCATGGGAATGATGGCTTGGCTGGCAGTGAGTTGTTAATACAAATTGGTTGTTGGGTAACAGCTTTTTGCAATGGGTGATTACCCTACCCCAATAAAATATTCATTTTCTGTATTTAAAAGAAAAAAAATGAAAATAGCGTTTCATGGAGCTGCCCGAACCGTAACGGGGTCTAAGCATTTAATAACATTAAGCAATGGTAAAAAATTATTGCTCGATTGCGGCATGTTTCAAGGCATGGGTTCCGAAACAAATGAGTTGAATAAAAATTTTGGGTTTAATCCTGCTGATGTAGATTACATGGTATTGTCCCATGCTCATATTGACCATTGCGGCCTGGTGCCAAAGCTGGTGAAAGATGGCTACAAAGGAAAAATATATGCTACGCCTGCTACTAAAGAATTAGCAGCCCTGTTAATGGAAGACTCTGCAGGCATACAGGAAAATGATGTAAAATTTGAAAACAAGCGCAGAGCATTGCAAGGCCTGCCCTATTTGCAACCCCTTTATACAACCGAAGATGCACTAATAGCGGTAGATTCATTTGTAACAAAGGAATATAATTATTGGTTTAAAATAGATAACGATATTGAATGTTGTTTTACAGATGCCGGCCATATTATTGGCAGTGCTTGCGTTCATTTACGCATCAACGAAAACGGTAAGAAGAAGCATATCACTTTTAGTGGCGATGTAGGCAGGTACAGAGATGTAATTTTAAAATCGCCCGAAAAATTTGAGCAGGCCAATGCCATTATTATGGAATCTACCTATGGCAACAGCTTACACGACGAACATCACCCAACTCCCGAAACTTTGCTTGAATGGATTAATAAAACCTGTTTGCAAAAAAAAGGAAAATTAATTATTCCGGCGTTTAGCGTGGGGCGTACACAAGAGTTGTTGTTTGCACTCAATCAATTAGAATTAGAAAACAAGCTGCCAGCATTGGAATATTTTGTAGATAGTCCTTTAAGTTCAAAATCAACTTTGCTTATAAAACAATATCCACAATATTTTAATGCACGCATTCAAAAGATATTGCAAAAAGATGAAGATCCATTTGCATTTAAAGGATTGAAATTTACCAAATCGGTGGATGAATCTAAAATGCTGAACTATTATAGAAACCCTTGTGTAATTATAAGTGCAAGTGGNNGAAGTGAGCATATTTGGGCAAGTGCATGAAGTAAATGCCGAAATTGGAGAAATGCGCAGCATGAGTGCCCATGGCGATTACGAAGACCTGATGCAGTGGCTTGCATGCCAAAATCCTAAAGAAGTAGAAAAGTTCTTTTTGGTACATGGTGAGTATGATGTTCAACAAGACCTTCGCCAGCGATTGGTGCGTAAAGGATTTTTAGATGTAGAAATTCCGGAAAGACACCAGGAAATTGGATTGGGGTAAGCAAATGGATGATTCCATATTATGATTCAATCTTCACACGCTTCATATTTAATTTACGCTATAGTGCATCATGGTCATAACTGGTCATGCTCCATTGAGCGGGTAAGTTATATTTTTGAATGGTTTCCTCATCTGAATAAAAAATAAAAGGTGTTCTTTCCGAAAGAGGCCCCTTTTTAAAAGGATTGTAGAGAAATAAACTTTTTCTCAACTCTTTTTCTTTAGAACCATTTTCCTGGCAATAGGCTATTATTCCCTTGAGCTTTTTACTCGATACTTGCCGGGAAAGCTGCCACAGAATGGCTTTTTTACTTTTGGGTGTGGCAAAAAAGAAATCAAATAAAATTAGATTATTGTTATGAATGTAATAAATGGCATAGCTGTCGCATTGCTCTGTATTTTTATAAAATACAAATTCGTAAGTGTAGTTGTTGTTTTTTGTACGCCAAAGTATATGTTCACTGGTTCGGGCAGAGTGAATGGTTTTAAGAGTGGGAATATTCTTTAATACCGTGTTGAGCATAATTTCGGAAGGAGTGTTACTGAAATGCTCCGGTTTATATAAACCCGGCCAGCCTTTTAATTTACAGAGTAAGTTTGGTACAAAACTATACCTAAAGTTAAACACATGCTTCCAGCCAAATTTCAAAAACCCTGGTGTAGAATCTGCACCACCATAACCAATTATAAATAATTGATTGGTGCTTCTCAAATGTTCATAGCATGCCAATGCAAGCATTTTAAACAAACCTTTTCTACGATGAGCAGAATGAGTCATGGTATCGCATGACTGAAAAATTGTTCGCTCAATCCCTTCAATAAATAATTTTTGGGGTATTACACCATAGTAAGCACCCACTTCTTCGGTAGTATTATGAATGGCAATAAACCCCAAAAAACTTCCGGCAGGATTGTCAATATACTTCCAATGGAAATAATCTATATTTACCTCCATTCCAAAGCAATCTTTCATTAAAGGGATTAACACCGAAAAATCTTCAGCTCCAATTTGTTTTATTCTATACTCCGACATAGTTTTTTAATTTTGAATAAAATAATTCTGTTCTCAATATTATGGATGATAAGGGCTCTTCTACCAGGTTTATTCGGTAAAAAATATTTTGAGGTTGCTCCCCGGAAAAATTTATTTTTTCACCAACGTGCAATGAATATTTTATTCCTGCTTGTAGGGCAATTGCTTCGGCACTATTGCTGGTTTGGCCATTTGGCCAGGCAATAATATCGGTGCTTTGATTCAGCCGCTCATTTATTTCTTTAATGGAAGAGGTAATTTCCTTTTCTAAGATTTCGGGTTGTTTTATGGTAGAAATTACATCATGCGAAAAAGTATGCGACCCTATTTCAACTTTGTGGGAGGCACATTCGGCTATCTCTGCCCAATTCATCATCTCTACTTTGCAGTTTATTTTTATGAGATGCTCCTTTTGTGATATTAGTTCCTCTCTTTCGGCATCTGCCATATTGAGCATTTTTTTAAAAATGGACAGGTAAAATGCCATCCAGCTTTTAAAATCTTTGATAGAGAATTTTGTTTTTTCAAATACAAATTCCAAAGATTGTTTATCATTCATGGCGGAATTAAAAACGGCATTCAACCGCTGGGTCCATATTGCTTTATTATGATGTGCACATTCATTTACTATATTATGATTGCTGGGCAATTTGTATTTAACTAATAAGGGAAGTGCATATTCATAAAAGTCTTTGTAGCCATCATCAAAGCTTAATATTGCCAAAGGTTTTTTACTGCTTCCATTTCGGGTATATTCAATCTCTTTAAATTGGATGATGTTGTAATGCTTTATCAAATACTTTAACAAAGATTCAAAAGAAGCGGGTTTCATCGGATTCCAAAAATAGTCTTCCTCGGGCGAAACTCTGTGCAGGTTTAAAATTGTAATACCGTCTCTTTTGTTCTTTCGCAAAAAATTCGATACACCGAGTGTATAGAACAATTTGGCAAAAAGGAGTTTGCTCATTTTCTCTATTGGGATTAGTTTGGAAGTTGAACAAAAATATACTTTTGTTCAATAACTTTTTATATAAGCTTAAAATGAAAGGCCTGGGGTAAAAGCTGCAATGCTGTACATTTGTTTAAAGCAAGCGGCAAAAGTTGAAATTATTTTCTGCTTCTGTATTTTTCTTTTATTACATCCTGCACATTAACCCCGTTAATTTTACTCTCCAACCAGCTAATCACATCCAGGTATGCAAAAGCCCTACTTTCCAATGGATCTCTTTCGTATATTTTCAAATCGGCAAAAAGCCTTTCCAACTCCGATTTTATAGCATAAGTACCCACTTTAAAAGATCGCCGCAGAAATTTAAAAATTGCTTCTTCTACCTTGCTGAGATTTTCCATTTTTGCCATGTATCTGTAAACCGATTTGCTTAAATATTCAAGCAAGTCAAAATTACCCAACTCGTAATGGGCAATTAAATGCAGCAACCGGGCATAGCATTGAAGGTCGGTACGCAAATCTCCTTTTTGATGTATAATTCTATTGAGATAATCAATAGTAGCATCATAGTTTCCGCTGCCAAAATAAAGGCAGGCAATTTTATAGTAGAAAACCAATACCCGGTGCGTATCCAGGTAAAGGCCATATTCTTTCAGCATTTCTTCTAAAAAAGGAACAAAATGTAATCCCTTTGTAAATCGGCCCTGCAAAAAACAGAGGTTTATTTTTGAAGTATATAAATATTGATAAGCCAGAATGCGGTTGTTTTCATTTTGAGTAACAGCTTTTGTTTCGGTAAATTTTTCAAACTGTTTAATAGTGGCCGATAATTTTTGATGGTTCTGTAAATCAAAATAAGCACTCATTAAATTATGCATTCCTTTTATATACAAGGCGGTTTCTGCCTTTATCATTCCATGTGATGTTTCAAACAGGGTTACCCATTTTTTTGAGTATCGAAAATGATTTAAAAAATCACGACATATAAATGCGTACCAGCATTTGCTTTGATAGAAATAAAGTTTTTCATAAAAGCTGCTTAGTTGATTGGCAGAAACCGTTAAATGCTTTTCAAATAGTTGTTTAACTTCCTTAAGGTCTTTTGGGTTTCTTGCAAGGCCATTATGAATATACCAGCTATAGAGTTGCAACGAAAGGTTAGAAAGTGTATTTACCCGAATAATCTCTGAGCTTACCTTGTTCGATTCTTCCAGCAACTCATCGGCACGGTTTTGAATGCTTCGGGTTATATACAATGCCTCAATTTTTTTTTCAAAAAACAAAGCTTGTTGCAAATAAGTGGGTTGCTGGTAGCTCCGGGCTGTTTCCTTTAATTTATCTATCGCTTTTAGCGATTGCAGATACAAACCCTTATTGTACAAAATACGGGCATGGTCCATTTGTTCGTGCAAATGAATGTCAATATTATCTTCTTCTTTAATTAACCGGAGGCTACTTAGAATTTGCTTGTATAAATTTGCTTTTACATTGGAAAGCTGCAGCTTACTTATGCCCTTTGCTTTTTTTAAAATGAGTTTTTCATCATATTCGGTAATGCCATCCAATGCATCAAATAGTTGTATGGTTTTAAGGTTTTCGGTAGCCGAGTTTCGCCTGGCAAATAACTTAAAATTGCGCTTTTCGCTTTTTTCAAGCGATTTTATTAATTGAAACACCGCATCTGCCGATCTGTTGGACATTGTAAACTGAATATTTTAAAACCCTTTGTGGGCTTGCTTTTCATTAAAAAATCAACCTTTTTGCAACCTGTAATTAACCAATTAGTTTAGTTTCATTTTTGCCTATTTTCAATAGTATTTTTGGTTCTCAGGTTGCTTAGCCTACGGTAATATTGCAAGCATTACAAAGTTAGGCAGCCTGCTTTTATCTCACCTCCAATTTATAATTATTATGGCAGATGGCAAGGTCTATATTTTCGACACTACATTAAGAGATGGCGAGCAGGTGCCCGGTTGCAAACTCAATACAAAAGAAAAGGTTGAGTTAGCCCTTCAATTGGAAGATTTGGGTGTTGATATTATTGAAGCAGGTTTCCCCATTTCATCACCCGGCGACTTTGAGTCGGTTAGTCAAATAGCGGGCATCGTAAAAAATGCAACGGTGTGTGGGCTTACCCGTGCAGTACAAAAAGATATTGAAGTGGCTGCAGAAGCACTAAAGGGTGCGGCACGCCCAAGAATTCATACAGGAATTGGTACATCGGATTATCACATCAAATCAAAATTTAATTCTACACAGGAAGATATACTCCAAAGAGCCGTACAATGTGTTAAATGGGCAAAAAACTTTGTAGATGATGTAGAGTTTTATGCCGAAGATGCCGGACGAACCGATAACGAATATTTAGCAAGGGTAGTAGAAGCTGTAATTGCAGCCGGAGCCACTGTGGTAAATATTCCGGATACTACGGGCTATTGTTTACCTCATCAATACGGAGAAAAAATTGCCTACCTCATTAATAATGTACCCAATGTGGACAAAGCAATATTAAGCTGCCATTGCCACAATGATTTGGGCCTGGCCACCGCCAACTCCATTGCAGGCGTTATTGCAGGAGCAAGACAAATAGAATGTACCATCAATGGCCTCGGCGAAAGGGCCGGTAACACTTCTTTAGAAGAAGTAGCCATGATTATTAAACAGCATCAGCCCGAGCTTGGTTTTTATACCAATATAAAAGCATCTCAACTAAACCCTATGAGTCGCATCGTTTCCGATATCATGCGTATGCCGGTACAGCCCAATAAAGCCATTGTGGGCAGCAATGCTTTCTCTCATTCTTCCGGCATTCACCAGGATGGATTTTTGAAAAATGCACAAACTTATGAAATCATAGCACCCGAAGAGGTAGGTGCCGATAGCTCAAAAATTGTACTAACGGCAAGGAGCGGACGAAGTGCATTGGCATATCGTTTTCAAAAACTGGGCTTTGAGTTCCTAAGGAACGATGTGGACGTTTTATACAACGAATTTTTAAGAGTTGCCGATAGTAAAAAAGAAGTAGAAGACAACGATTTGGCCGTAATGGCAAAAGCATACCAGGCAAGCGCTTCAGCAGTATAAAAAAACTAAAATGGGAAAAACACTTTTTGAAAAAATTTGGGACAAGCATGTTGTTAAAACAATTGACAACGGCCCCGCAGTTTTTTATATTGATACTCATTTTATTCATGAGGTTACCAGCCCACAGGCTTTTAACGGCTTAAATAAAAGAGGTATTAAAGTAGCAAGGCCAAAACAAACCGTTGCCACTGCCGATCATAATGTACCTACATTAAATCAACATCTTCCTATAAAAGAAGAACTGTCGAGGTTGCAGGTAGAAGCACTTAAAACAAATTGTGCCGAGCATGGAGTAGAGTTGTATGGTTTAGGGCATCCTTATCAGGGTATAGTTCATGTAATAGGTCCCGAGTTGGGAATTACTCAACCCGGCAAAACCATAGTTTGCGGCGATAGCCATACTTCTACACATGGTGCATTTGGTGCTATAGCATTTGGCATTGGTACCAGTGAAGTAGAAATGGTGTTGGCTACACAATGTCTTTTACAAAGTAAGCCCCGCCTCATGCGTATTAATGTAGAAGGTGAATTGAATGCTGCTGTGGTTTCAAAAGATATTGTACTGTACATATTGTCAAAAATTTCGGCAAGTGGCGCCACCGGCTATGCCGTTGAGTTTGCAGGCTCTGCCATTCGTTCGCTAAGCATGGAAGCAAGAATGACCATTTGCAATATGAGCATTGAAATGGGTGCCCGTAGCGGAATGATTGCTCCCGATGAAACAACTTTTGAATACATAAAAGGAAGAGAGTTTGCACCTGCAGGCGATGAATGGGATAAAAAATTAGCCGAATGGAAAATGTTGAATTCAGATGTGGATGCAATTTTCGATACAGAATATACTTTTGATGCCGCCGATATTCAACCCATGATTACCTACGGCACCAACCCCGGAATGGGCATTGCAGTTACCGAAAATATTCCAACCGAATCAACCATAAATGAAAACGATCGTTCGGGCCTGGCAAAATCTTTGGCATACATGGGCTTGCAACAAGGCCATGCCATTAAAGGCCAAAAAATTGATTACGTATTTATAGGAAGCTGCACCAATTCAAGAATTGAAGACCTAAGAATGGTAGCCGAATTTGTAAAAGGGAAAAAGAAAAATAGTGATGTGGAAGTATGGATTGTGCCAGGTAGCAAGCAGGTAGAAGCACAAGCTGTAAAAGAAGGAATTGATAAAGTATTTGAAGAAGCAGGGTTTATGCTGCGCCAGCCCGGCTGTTCAGCTTGCCTGGGAATGAATGAAGATAAAATTCCGGCAGGCAAATATTGTATCTCCACTTCCAATAGAAACTTCGAAGGCAGGCAGGGTGCAGGTGCCCGCACTTTACTGGCAAGCCCTTTAACAGCAGCAGCGGCGGCTATTACGGGTGTGGTAACCGATGTGAGGGAATTGATGAGGGAGGGAATTAAAAATTAAAAAGACAAA